>CANBWY010000034.1 GCA_947373245.1 Comamonadaceae bacterium | reverse complement strand
CGCCATGTGCGCCACAGCTGCACATGCAAAGCCAGCCAAACGAAGGGGTCAAGCAGCGCATCCCACACATTGCCAGTAGGCAAGCGCAGCAGCACGTAGACGGCCAGCACCGCCACCGCGCTTAGTGTCCAGCGCTTGGGCACTTGCGGCCACAACAACACCGCCGCGGTGATGCCCGACACCAGCCACAAGCCCACAGACTCAAAACCCAGCGCATAGAGCTGCGGGTTAAAAAAGACGGGCCAGCCATTCAAGGTGTCCACCACCAAGGCCCAGCCCAGCAACACGCCCAGCAGCGCCACAGGCGTGGGCGTGGTGGCCACGGGCTCACGCCCCTCAAGCACATCAGCCCAGCACCACACGCCCCAAGCCACCAGCACCAAGCTGGGGGTTTGAAACGCCAGCGCCAAGAACCCCGACAGCACATCGGTGCGCGGCAACAGCATCACCACGGCCACCACCGCAGCAGGCCACACGGTCGGTTTGAAGCGGTACGTCAGACGCAGCACCACGGCCGACATCACCAAGGCCCAAGACAGCTTGACCCACACCGGCAAAAACACGGTTTGCGGCAGCACGGCATGCGTCATATCCGTCCAATTCATGGCTGGCTCCTTGTGGGGCTGACGGGGCTAGCCGGGCTGACTGCGCGCGTCGGGCAAGCGGGCCGTAGTTGTTTGAAGGCAATGGCACGGCGCATGTGCGTGTAGCTCAGCCACACATCGGGCGGGTCGATCGTCGCGGCGTTCACCCTCGTTTGCGGCACTTCAATCAAGGTAGGGTACGAATATTCATCTGCTTTCACGCCATCGACCAAGGTGCGCGTGGTCCACGACAAGGGCTGGTTGGCCGAGGTGCTGAGCAACAACACCTCACGGCCACGGCCTGCGGGGTTGTGCGCCAGCATCAGGCCGCCCGATGACAAACGCAACGCGGCGATGGAGGCACCGGGGTTAGACAGCGTGAGGTTGCCCACGTCGTGCCAGTGCGCCCCTGCGTCCAAGGTTTCCGAATGCGCCACCATTTCGGTAGGGCTGTAATCGCGCATGAAAGCTGACCAATGCGTGGGCGAGTGCGCCACCAGCGTGGGCTGCAACACCTCACGACGCTGCGTGATCCGCGTGATGCTTTGCATCTCGCCCTCGGCGCTCAAACGCACGGCCACGCCGTATTTGATGCCAATTTCAAAATACAAAGGCAGCACCGCCCCGCCATCGCTGATCGGCAGGGGCACGGTGCGCACCAAGGTGCTGGTGTTGAAGGCGGGCACCAAGGCCGTGAGCGGCAAGGTGCGCACCACCTTGAACTGCATGGGTGCCTGTTCGGTCAAATGCACCACACGTGACGCCGCCCACCCGCCCAAGCCCGTGGCCACCACAAACAGATGCAGGCGGCCTTTGGCATCGGCCCAAGCCACAGGGTTGCCGATGCGGCGAATTTGAATACCCAGGTCTTTGCCCACGGTGTGGCGGTTCACCACCCACTGCGGGGCGTCCCACGCTTGGGTGCTGCGGTCAAAGGTAGACGCGGCAATTTGTACATCGGCAGCGCTTTCGCGCGTGCCAGCAAACCAAAAGGCGGCCAAGGCTTTTTGCGCGTGCCAGGGGTGCGTGTCGGGCAACGCCACCAAACTGCTGGCATGCGCAGCGGGCACGCCCTCGGGCATGGGAATGAGACCCTCACGCACCACGCGGTAGTCGGTACAGGCTTGGCCTTCAACCATTTTGGGCACAACTGCCACAGGGGCATCTGAACCGCTGGAAGACTGCCAACGCAAGCCCACATCACACAGCGCCACGGCGAGGAGCAAGACAAGGGACAGACGTGCGGGTGACTTCATCTAAAAATTTTAACCAGTCGCATTACAGTTCAAGCATGCAACAAACCACAGTCAAGAAAATTCTGGTCCTCGGCGGCAGCGGCTTTGTCGGCCGCCATGTGTGCTCGCGCCTGAGTCTGCAACACCACCACGTCACCGTGCCGACGCGCCGTTTGCCTGCGCGCCACATCCAAATGATGCCCGGCGTGTCGGTGGTGCAAGCCAATGTGCATGACGCCAAACAACTACAAGCCTTGGTGCATGGCCACGATGTGGTGATCAACCTCATTGCGATTCTGCACGGCACGGAAGAAGATTTCACCCACGCGCACGTCACGCTACCCGCCAATTTGGCGCGGGCTTGCCAAGCCGAAAACGTGCGGCGCCTGATTCACGTCAGCGCCTTGGGCGCCGATGTGCACGGGCCCTCGATGTACCAACGCAGCAAAGCGCGTGGCGAATTGGCGCTGCTGTCTGCCGCACAAAAAGCGCCCCTCGGATTGACCCTGCTGCGCCCCAGCGTGATCTTTGGCAAAGACGACCAGTTCATCAACTTGTTTGCCAAGCTGCAAAAAGTGTTTCCCGTCATGCCGCTCGCCGGTGCGAACACCCGCTTTCAGCCCGTGTGGGTACACGACGTGGCCCAAGCCATCGTGCATGGTGTGAACACACCCAACACCGAAGGCCAAGTGTTTGAGCTGTGTGGCCCCGACGTGATGACGCTGAGCGATCTGGTGCAACTGGCGGGCCGTTGGGTCGGCAAGCAACGCCCCGTCATCTCGCTTCCCTACGCCATCGGGTGGCTGCAAGCGCTGCTGATGGAGTTTGCGCCCGGCCCCACACTCATGAGCCGCGACAACTTGGACTCGATGAAGGTCAACAACATCGCCAGCGGCCATGCGTTGGGTTTGCGCGCCTTGGGTATAGCCGAGCCCAAGTCCATCAAGCGTTTGTTTGTGCCGTCATGATGAAAACCTACCTTGTCGGCGGTGCAGTACGCGATGCCCTGATGGGCCACGCGGGCGCTGACCGCGACTGGGTGGTGGTGGGAGGCACGCCCGAGGCCTTGGTGGCGCAGGGCTACCAGCCCGTGGGCCGCGATTTTCCGGTGTTCTTGCACCCCGACACGCGCGAGGAATACGCCCTCGCCCGCACCGAGCGCAAAACCGCGCGCGGCTACCACGGCTTCGCCATCCACGCGTCGCCCGATGTGACGCTGGAAGAAGACCTGGCACGACGCGACCTGACCGTCAACGCCATCGCCCAAGACGAACACGGCCAACGCACAGACCCGTATGGTGGTGAACGCGACATCGCCGCCAAAGTGCTGCGCCATGTGACCGACGCCTTTCGCGAAGACCCCGTGCGCATCTTGCGCTTGGCCCGCTTTGCCGCACGCTTTCCCGACTTCACCGTGGCCCCCGAAACCCTCACGCTGATGCGCGAAATGGTGAGCGAAGGCGAGGTAGATGCGCTGGTCAGCGAGCGCGTGTGGCAAGAGTTGTCGCGCGGTCTGATGGGCGCCAAGCCTTCACGCATGTTGCAGGTGCTGCGCGATTGCGGTGCCTTGCAACGCTTGCTGCCCGAGGTCGACAAACTCTACGGCGTGCCACAGCGCGCCGAATACCACCCCGAGGTGGACACCGGCATTCACCTAGAAATGGTGCTCGATGCCGCAGCCCGCATGAACGCGCCACTCGACGTGCGCTTTGCCTGCCTGTGCCACGACCTTGGCAAAGGCACCACACCCGCAGACGTGTTGCCCCGTCACATTGGCCACGAGCAACGCAGCGAAAAACTCACCCGTGCGTTGTGCACCCGTTGGCGTGTGCCCGTGGAATGCAAAGAACTGGCCGAGTTGGTCGCGCGTGAACACGGCAACATCCATCAAAGCTTGGACTTTGGTGCAGAGGCGATGTTGCGTTTGCTGGTGCGCTGTGATGCGCTACGCAGGCCTGAGCGGTTTTTGTTGGCCTTGCAGGCGTGTGCGTGTGATGCGCGTGGGCGCTTGGGTAAAGAGGATGAGGCTTATGCGCAAGGGCCTCGGTTGGCTGTGTTGTTGAAGGCGGCTCAGTCGGTGGACAGTGCAGCCGTCAGCGCGCAGGCTTTGCAAGACGGCCTCAAAGGGCCAGCCGTAGGTGCCCGCATAGACGCAGCGCGGTTGGCGGCTATCTCGGCTGCACTTTCTGTCTGACCCACAACCAACTCGCGCGTCAAGCGGTGTGGGGTGTGCCTGCGGCAGCGACATTAGGCGCGAAGCGGCGGCGGAGCAGAGCAGGCACACCCCACACCGCTTGGCACAAAAGGGAAGTTCAAAGCACCTTCGCAATCCCAGCACACACCAAGCTGAGAATGACGGTAGACGCCAGTGGAATAAAAATCTCGCGGCCAAAAATCTTAAAGCGAATGTCACCGGGCAGCCGCCCAAACCCCAGTTTTTGCAGCCAAGGCGTGAGCGCGTTGATGAGCAACAGCGCTAAGAAAACAACAATCAGCCAGCGGGTCATGGGGTGACTTACAGCGCGTAGCTGCGATCCCCTTGCGCAAAGCCCATGGGCTCCCACTCAGTCGTGCCGAAGGCAAGCACCTTGAACAGCTCGCCCATCTCGTGCTCGGTGATGAGCTTTTGGGCCATGCTTTTTTCGGCCAAGGGCGCGTCCACCAACGGGGGCAGCAAACCGCAGTTGATCAAGAAATGCGCTTGGCTGGTGTAGCCCAACACGTTGAGGCCCGCGTCTTGCGCGGCCAGCGCCACGCCTGTGAAGTTGACGTGGGCGGTGATGTCTTTGCGTCCCACATCTTGCAATGGATCTGAGTCGGCCTTGTGCAGCTGGTGGCACATGAGCGTGCCCATGCTGCGCTGGGGATGGAAGTATTCGCTCTCGGGAAAACCGTAGTCGATCAAAAAGGCTGCGCCGCCTTTGCCGGTGGCACCCTCGCCCGCTTTGAAGCGGTCGGCCAGCGTGGCCACAAAGGCTTCGGCTTGGCTGTGGATTTCGGTCAAGTAGTCGTGCTCGCCCATCACGTCCACGGGCGGGCGCAAGTCGGTCACGCGGTCTTCCCACTGCAAAGGGGGCATCGCCGCAGGGCTCCACACCACACCGCGCTCATGCCACACGCCCGCTTTGCGCACCAGCAGTTGCACGGGCATGGCGTCTAGCACTTCGTTGCCTACCACCACGCCGCTCAGTTGCTCAGGCAGGGCATCGACCCACTGCACTTTGTGTGCGTGGACGTGCAGGGTTTCTTGTTGACGCACGCGCAGGCTGCCCGACAAATCGACGATGGTGTAACGCGTCACGCTGTCGCCCAAGTTGTCGAGCAGCTGCAAGGCCAAAGCGCCAGAACCTGCGCCAAACTCCCACACCTCGTCGGTGCCGGTCACTTGCAGGGCCTCGGCCACTTGGTGGGCCAGCGTGCGGCCAAAGTGCTTGGACATTTCGGGGGCGGTGGCAAAGTCACTGCCCGTTTCCGGCGTCAGGCCAAATTTGCGCAGGCTGTTGGCGTAATAGCCCATGCCGGGGGCGTACAAGGCCAGCGCCATGAAGTGGTCAAAGCCCAGCCAGCCGCCTGCATTGGCAATACTGCGCTGAATCAGGGTGTACAAAGCCTGTTGGCCCGGGTCGTTGGATAATTGAGGGGAATTCATTGGATGCAGATCGTAACTCGACCCACCCCACTCCTTCCACCACAGGCACCTTCACACCATGCGTTCTTGGGCGCTCATCACCGGCGGCAGCGTTCGCTTAGGCCGCGAAATCGGCCTCGCCTTTGCGCGCGCGGGGTGGCATGTGGCTTGCCACTACAACCGCTCCGAGGCTGAGGCTCACGCCTTGTGCGCCGAGCTGCGCGCTTTGGGCGTCGACGCTTTGGTTGTGCAAGGCGACTTGGAAGACGAGGCCAGCTGCCAAAGCATTTTTGACACCACCACGGCCATCACCGGCACGGCGCTGCAATGCGTGGTGAACAACGCCTCGCTGTTCGTGCCCGACGAAGGCGCGGACTTTGACGAGGCGCAGGCCTTGGCGCAAATCAAAGTCAACCTCATGGCGCCCATGCGTTTTGGTAAATGGATGGCGGCGCTGCACGCATCAACACCGGCACACGACGCTGCGGCAAACGAAGGCACATGCAACGGACAAGCCAAGCCCAGCGTCATCCACGTGTTGGACCAAAAGGTGTTCAACCTCAACCCCGATTATTTTTCGTACACGCTGTCCAAACTCGCGCTCGAACGTGCGGTCAGCTTGCAAGCCCAGTCGCTCGCACCCACCTTGCGTGTGAACGCGGTAGCGCCCGGCTTGATGTACCCCAGCGGGCCACAAAGCCAAGACAACTTCAACCGCGCCGCACAAGCCAACGTGTTGCGCCAGCCCATCAACCCCGTCGACGTGGCCGCCAGCGTGGTGTTTTTGGCGGGCAACGCCAGCATCACCGGCACCACGGTACGGGTGGACAACGGTCAACATTTGGTACCACTCGCACGCGATGTGATGTTTGTGGTCGAGGAGCTTTTCAAATCATGAACGACACACTTTTACGCACTTGCCGCCGCTTGTTTTTGCGCGGTTTCACCACGCAAGCCAGCATTGGCATTCACGACTTCGAGCTGGTCAACACCCAGCGCATCATCATTGATGTGGATGTGTATGTGTCTTTGGACGCCACGCACCCCAGCCACGACAGCATTGAAGAAGTGGTGAACTACGACTTCATCCGTGCCGTACTGCACGCACGCATTGCACGCGGCCATATCGGGCTGCAAGAAACCTTGTGTGACGACATCATGAACAGCCTGCTAGAGCACACCGGCGTGCTGGCCGCCCGCGTCTCCACCCGCAAGCCCGATGTGTACCCAGACTGCGAAGCCGTGGGCGTCGAGGCGTTTCGCGCCAAACCTGGAGTGCTGTGACATGGCAAGCAAAGGCACACAAATCCTCAACCTCACCGGCCTGCGCTTTGATGCCAACCTCGGCATCTTGGAACACGAAAAGGTGGACCCGCAACCCATTCAAGTGGACGCTGAGTTGAACCTCGGCACGCAGCCGCTGTTGCCGCACGACGACGACATTTGCCATGTGCTGGACTACCGCAAGGTACGCCAAATCATCATCGCCGAATGCACAGCCGAACACGTCAACTTGCTCGAAACGCTGATTGGCAAACTCGCGCATCGCTTGATGCAGTTGCCCGGCGTGTTAGGCGTGCGCGTGAAAATCGCCAAACTCGAAATTTTTGAAGACTGCGAAGTGGCCATTCGCATGGAAACAGGACAGTGGTAACCCCTATGACAACCGCAGAAAAAGACCCCAAACAAATCAAGATCGAGCACGAGAACCACAAGCTCGAAAAACGCCTGTGCCGCCAAGTCGGCCAAGCCATCGTGGACTACAACATGATCGAAGAAGGCGACAAGATCATGGTCTGCATGTCGGGCGGCAAAGACAGCTACGCCATGCTCGACATCTTGCTCATGATGCAAAAACGCGCGCCCATCAGCTTTGAGTTGATCGCGGTCAACCTCGACCAAAAGCAACCCGGCTTCCCAGCCGACGTGTTGCCCAAATATTTGGCGCAAGTGGGCGTGAAGTTCCGCATTGAAACGCAAGACACTTACTCTATCGTCAAAGACAAAATTGCCGAAGGCAAAACCATGTGCAGCTTGTGCTCGCGCTTGCGCCGTGGCATTTTGTACCGTGTGGCGGGCGAGTTGGGCTGCAACAAAATCGCGCTGGGCCACCACCGCGACGACATCTTGCAAACCTTCTTCTTGAACATGTTCTTTGGCGGCAAACTCAAAGCCATGCCGCCAAAACTGGTGAGCGACGGCGGCGACCACATGGTCATTCGCCCCTTGGCCTACGTGGCCGAGAAAGACTTAGAGCGTTGGGCCAAAGTGCGCCAGTTCCCCATCATCCCCTGCACCCTGTGCGGCAGCCAAGACGGCCTGCAACGCCAAGTGGTGGGCGAGATGCTGCGCGAGTGGGAAAAGAAGCACCCGGGACGCATTGAGAACATGTTTGCCGCGCTGCAAAACGTGGTGCCCTCGCACCTGATGGACCACACGAAGTTTGATTTCAAATCGTTGGTAACGACAGGTGTGGCTTCTGAAGACGGAGACAAGGCGTTTGACCACGAGGAGTTTGCGACGGCTTCGTTGCCAGGCATCCAGGTGATTTCGCTTTAAGCTTTTTTCTGTGCTCGCTTCAGGGAGGGGCTTAGGGCAGGCGCCGAAGTCTACGAACGACGACCCAAAGCGTTGCGTGCCTGGGGTGCGGCGGCTGACGATTTCTGGTACCCCAGCGAGGCAGCCGCCGCACCCCAGGCGCGCAACGCGATCCCTCCGAAGAGAAACGTCGAGCGAACCTGAGCCTGCGACTAGATGTTCAGCTTGTTGAATACAAACCGTGGCAAATGCATCACCACCCACATGATGATTTGCCAAATACCCGGCGTGTAAACCACAGGCTTGCCAGCCGCAATGCCCTTGACGATGTCTTGCGCCACTTGCTCAACCGATGCCATTTTTTGCCCCTTGGCTTTGAGGTCGCTGGTCATCGGGGTGTCGGTGGGCCCCGGCTTGATCAGCACCACTTTCACGCCCGTGTGGGCCAAGCGGTGCTGCATGCCTTGCGCGTAGCGCGACACCAACCCTTTGGCTGCGCCGTACACATAGTTGGTCTTTCGGCCACGGTCACCCGCCACCGAGCCAATGATGGCAATCGTGCCGTGGTTGGCCGCCACCATCGGTTTGGCAAAGGCTTCGGCGAACAACACAGGTGACACACCATTGACTTGCAAGGCAGCGGCGCAGGCCAGCACATCGCCTTGGCAAGTGGTTTGGTCTGACAGGACACCATGCGCAATCAACACCACGTCCACCGCCGCCTGCGCGACGATGGTGTTGACCGTTTCTTGAATCGCCGAGGCATGGATGAAGTCCGCCGTCATCACCTGCACGTTGGACTGCGGGCTGCGCACCCGCAAGTCGTCAGCCACGCGCTGCGTGCGCGCTTCATCGCGCCCCACGAGGGTCAAACGCACAGGGGCCGCTTGCACCCATAAACGTGCGCAGTGTTCGGCCATGGCCGAGGTAGCGCCAATGATGACGATGTGTTGCATGCTTAAAACTCCATCAAACGACGCGACATGGCCGAGCTAATGCCGGCGTCACGGTGCGTCTTAAATTCAGACAAACGGGGGTAGCCCGCCTCAAACAAATCACGTGGCATGCGTGCGTCTTTGGCCATGTACAAGCGACCTCGTGCCTCACGCACGATCGCATCGAGGCGCTCAAACAGTTGCATCGTGCGTTCGCCACGGTTGGGGAAGTCCAGCGCCAGCGTCACGCCCGGTTGCGCAAAGCTAAGCAGGCCCTTGGCCTCGCGGTTGCCAAAGGTTTTGAGCACCGCCAAGAACGAGCCCTCGCCCGAGGCGGCAATGGCATCCAGCATGGCTTGCACCGCGTCTTGCCCACGCGCGCGTGGCACCACGCTTTGGTATTGGTAAAACCCGCGTGGGCCGTACATGCGGTTCCAGTGCTGCACGTTGTCGAGCGGGTAAAAAAAGGGCTCATAGTGCGCCACACCGAAACCACTTTTGAACTTTTGCAGCTGGTAGTACGCGACGTTAAACGGCTTGAGCGACAAGCCATTCACCAGCGACACAGGGGGCACAAAGGGCATGCGCAAAGGCCTGCCTTGAGCTTTGTGGTTTTGCGCCGCCAAAGCAGCGCGCAGCGAAGGCATGGCGGCCGCTTCTGGCGCGCTCATGTGGTTGGCACGCATGAAGATGCCGCGCGCGGTTTTGCCCGCCAAGCAGTCAATCCACGACACCGTGTGCGCCCAATCGTGCTCAGACGCATCGGCCAGTTCAAAGAACTCTGCCAAGCCTTGGTAGGGCAAGGTTTCGGTACGTAGCCAGGTGCTGCCCACGCGGCGCAGTTGCAACTCGGCGGTCACGACCACGCCCGTCAAACCCATGCCACCCACAGTGGCGCTGAGCAAATCGGGCGTGTGCGTCCAATCCAGCTGCAGCACGTCGCCACTGGTGCGCGCCAAAGATAGCCCCAACACATGGTCACCAAACGAACCAACAGCGTGGTGGTTTTTGCCGTGCACATCATTGGCAATCGCACCACCCACGGTGATGAGTTGCGTACCGGGCGTCACGGGCAGCATCCAGCCGCGAGGCACAAACAGCCGTTGGATGTCGCGCAACAACACGCCGGCTTCGCACACCAAGCGCCCCGTGGCTTCGTCAAACGCGATGAGTTTGTTCAGCCCCGAGGTGTGCCACAAATGGCCATTCGGGTTGAGGCACACATCGCCATAGCTGCGGCCATTGCCATACGCCAAACCGGGCTGGTGTGTGTGCAACACGGGGGCCACGGCAGTGCGGTCGGTGAGCACCTGCACCGCGTGCAAGTCGTGCGACAAACGGCCCCAAGCACTGACCGGCTTCACACCAACTCCTGTTTAAAAACAAAGCGTTTGTCGAGGTGGTATTTGATGAACGAACCCAAAGTCAAGCCGATGATGCCGCCGAGGTAGCGCATGGCATCGGTGCCAAAGAAGTACTGAAACGCAAACTCAATGCCCCAAAAAATAGCGGTGGTGAACACGCCCATGAAGCCGTAGAGGAGGAACAGGCGTGTGTCGTGTCCGAGGTTGTCGGCTTTGAATCCGAAGACATGCTTTTTCTCCAGCACGTACTTGATGGGAAACCCTGTGGCCGTACCCGTGAGCACCGACAAGCCAACGGCATACACGCCGCTGTAGGCCCACATACACAGCGCTTGTGTGCCGATGTTCGCAACCGTGGCCAAGCCAGACACCAAGGCGTAGACCAAGGCAATGCGAGCAGCCGTCTTCATGACAACACGCGCGCCAAAACCAACACGCTCACCATGAATGCGCCCACGCCCCAGCTGACGTTGTCTTTCAAGGCAAACACAATCGGGTCGTCATGCATGCGTCCACGGTGTGCGATGAGCCAGGCACGCGAAATCCAAAACAACATGACCGGGCAAGCCAACCAAATGAGTTGTGGCTTCGCGTACAAATGCGCCGCCTGCCCATCTTGGATGTACAGCGCCAGCACCAACACGGCGATGAAGCCAGCGCTGCCGCCCAAGCTCGACACCAGCTCCAAATCTTCTGGCTGGTAGCCACGTCCGCGCAGCGCACCCGACTTGCCCGCATCGCGTGCCACCTTGAGTTCGCTGTAGCGTTTGATGAGCGCGAGGCTCAGAAAAATGAACATCGAAAACAGCAGCAACCAAAACGACACCGGCACATCAATCGCTGTCGCACCCGCAATGATGCGCAGGGTGTAGAGCGCCGCCAAGGTCAACACATCGACCACGGCCAGCTGCTTGAGGCGCAACGAATACCCCACAGTCAACACAAAGTAAACACCCAAACTGACGGTGAACAGCACAGGCATGACGCAGACTGACAAGACCACCGCCAGCGCCAACAACACCGGCCACGCGAGCCAACCCGTGATGAGGCTCAGCGCACCCGAGGCAAAGGGGCGATGGCGTTTGCGCGCATGGTGGCGGTCGTCTTGCACGTCCACCAAATCGTTGAGCAAATACACGCTAGAAGCGGTGAGGCTGAACACCACAAACGCCATGAATGCCAACACATCGCGCTGCGCGTCTGCATATTGGTGCGCCGCCATCAGGGGCACAAATACCAAAAGATTTTTCATCCACTGGTGCAAGCGCATGGCTTTGAGCATGGCCCGCCACGATGTCGGCAAGCCACTGTCAAAGACCTGCCCCACATTGCCGTGTGCTTGTGCGCGCGCTAGCAACGCGGGCGAGGCATCCACCACATGCGCGGCACGCGCTTGCTGCCACACCTTTAAATCGGGCCAGTCGTTGCCCACATAGTCGTAGCCACCTTCGCCAAAGCGCGCCACCAGGGCGTCGGTTTTGGCCTGGGCTTTGAGGTTGGTGTCGCCTTCGGTGGCCAACACCTCGTCAAACAAATTTAGGTGCTGCGCCACTTGCTCGGCCAGCACGCGGTGGCTGGCAGTGGCCAAGACCAAGCGGCGACCGCTTTGTTTTTCAGCACGCAACCAATCCAACACGTCGGTGTTGTAGGGCAAGGCTGACGCATCGAGTTGCACGCGCTGCGCCAGCTGGGTTTTCAACGCCGCCTTGCCGCGCATCAGCCACAGCAAAGGTTTGAAAAACTGCAAGGGGTGTTGAATCAAAAACTGGCTGGCACTCTCCACCAGCAAGTCGGAACGCATGAGCGTGCCATCTAGATCGACAACCAGCGGAAAGACAGTGTTCTTGTGAAGATCCATCCGCCAATTATCGTGGCATATCCCATAAGCTTAGAGCTTGAACGCCACCACCTTTTGGTGCTGCTCGCCCAAGCCGTCGATGCCCAGCGACATGGTGTCGCCACGCTTCAAATACACAGGCGCAGGTTTGCCATCTTTTTTCATGCCCATGCCCACACCAGGAGGCGTGCCGGTGGTGATGACGTCACCGGGTTGCAAGGTCATGAACTGGCTCACATAGCTCACCAATTTGGCGACGCCAAAAATCATGGTCTTGGTGTTGCCGTGTTGCACGCGCACACCGTTGTGGTCTAGCCACATGCCCAGTTTTTGCGGATTGGGTACCTCGTCGCGCGTCACCAACCAAGGGCCGATGGGGCCGAAGGTGTCGCAACCCTTGCCCTTGTCCCAAGTGCCGCCGCGTTCCAATTGGTATTCGCGCTCGCTCACATCGTTGATCAAGCAGTAGCCGGCCACATGGCTGATCGCGTCTTTTTGTGACACGTAACGTGCCTCGGTGCCAATGACGATGCCCAACTCCACTTCCCAGTCGGTTTTGAGCGAGCCTTTGGGCAGCATCACATCGTCGTTGGGGCCTTGAATACAACTGGTGGCTTTGCTGAACACGATGGGTTCTTTGGGAATCGGCATGCCAGACTCTGCGGCGTGATCCGCATAGTTCAAACCAATGGCGATGAACTTGCCCACCACACTGATGGGGCAACCCATGCGAGGCTTGCCTTTGACCAAGGGCAAGCTGTCTGTTTTGAGCTTGGCCAACTTGGCCAGCGCTTTGTCACCGAGCTGGTCGGGCGACACATCGCGAATGACTTTGCTCAAGTCGCGCAACTTGCCATCGGCGTCGATCAGACCAGGTTTCTCTTTGCCGGGATTGCCATAACGAACCAATTTCATGGATTGCCTTTCAGTTGAATTGTGTCTATATTATGGTATGACGATTGACCCACAACACTCCGTAAAGTCCCTGATGTCACATACCTTTTCTGCCACCGATCTCGAACACCACATCGCCCAATTGTTTCTCGCCGCAGGCAGCAGCGCAGCCGAGGCGCAGCAAGTCGCCAGCAATTTGGTGATGGCCAATTTAAGCGGCCATGACTCCCACGGGGTGGGCATGGCGCCACGTTACATCGATGCCATTCTTGAAAAAAACCTGATCCCCAACAGCCAAGTGGCCATCCGCGTGGACAGCGGCATGCTCTTGGGGCTCGATGGGCAGCAAGGCTTTGGCCAGACGGTAGGCGTGCAAGCCATGCACCTCGCGTTTGAGCGCGTGGCCCAACACGGCGCCTGCATCATGTCGCTCGCGCATGCGCACCACCTCGGGCGCATTGGTCACTTCGCCGAGATGGCAGTGGCGCGTGGCTGGGTGTCGTTGCATTTTGTGAACGTGATGGCACGCGCCACCGTCGCCCCTTGGCACGGCGGCGACGGGCGCTTTGGCACCAACCCTTGCTGCATTGGCATTCCGATTGGCTTGGGAGACCACGCGCAAGCGCCCTTTGTGCTCGACTTCGCCACCAGCCGCGTGGCCCAAGGCAAGATGCGCGTGGCCCACAACGAAGGCAAGCAAGTGCCCGACGGCACGCTGATCGACGAGCACGGCAAACCTACCCAAGATCCCGGCGTCGTGGTGGTCCCGCAAAGCAACGGGGCATTTGGGGCGCTCATGCCGTTTGGCGAACACAAAGGCTTTGGCTTGGCCGTGGCCTGCGAATTGCTGGGCGGCGCCCTGAGTGGCGGCGGCACGTGGCATCGCCAAGCCGATGGCACGCGGGCGGTTTACAACGGCATGCTCAGTATCGTGATCGACCCCAAAGCCTTGGGCACGCAAATGAGCTTTGCACAAGAAACCTTGGCCTTCATCGACTGGTTGCGCCAAAGCCCCGCCACCGAAGGCACCGCGGGCGTACAACTGGCGGGTGAGCCAGAGCGTGCGGCACGTCAAGCGCGACAAAAAAATGGCATCGTCGTCGACGATGCCACGTGGCAAGAAATCAAGCAGGCGGCCACCCAAGTGGGCGTGACGCTTTAAAGCATCAAAGCCAGCGCTGCGTCCAAATGATCCAGCGGTGATCGCTTAAAGCCCGAGCGCGCAAAGCGCTGCAAACTCCCCAAAGCAAACGTCACCAAGGTGGCGGCACGCACCTGCGCATCGGCCGTGGGGGTAGCCGAATGGTTGGCCTCAGCAGCCGCACGCAGCACTTGGCGCAGGGCAGACTCAATGCGCTCAAACAACTGGTTCATGCGTTGGTGCAAGCGCTCGTTTTCAAACACCAAAGCGTCGCCCACCATCACACGCACCATGCCGGGGTTTTTCTCACCAAACTGCAACAACACGGTCACCATGCGGACGGCCTTTTGGGTCCCATCGCCTTCGCGCTCGGCGATTTGGTTGATCAGGCCAAACACGCTGTGTTCGATGAAGTCAATCAAGCCTTCAAACATCTGTGCCTTGCTGGCAAAGTGGCGGTACAAGGCTGCCTCGCTCACCTCCAGCTTGGCCGCCAGCAGTGCGGTGGTGATGCGCTCACTGCTCGGCTGCTCCAGCATGGCGGCCAGCGTCTGCAAAATTTGCTCGCGCCGCTGGCCCGGCTTCATGCGCTGACGTTTGGGTGCAGCTTCGTCTGGCAAGGCGTTGTCGGACATGGCGATTGAGGCGCGTGAATTGAGACGCGTTAGTGCGAGCGGATCATGGTGCCGAAGGCTTGCTCGGTCAAGACCTCCAGCAGCATGGCGTGTGGCACGCGGCCATCAATGATGTGCACCGCATTCACGCCACTGTTGGCGGCATCCAACGCCCCGGCAATCTTAGGAATCATGCCGCCGCTGATGGTGCCGTCAGCCACCAGCTCATCGATGCGGCGCGGGGTCAACTCGGTCAGTAACTCGCCTTGTTTGTCGAGCACGCCTCGGATGTTGGTGAGCATCAAGAGCTTTTCAGCACTGAGCACGGTGGCCAGCTTGGCCGCCACCACATCGGCGTTGATGTTGTAGCTCTCATTGTTCTCACCAAAACCAATCGGGCTGACCACGGGAATGAACGCATCGTCTTGCAAAGCCTTCACCACGCTGGGGTCGATGCTGACGATGTCGCCCACTTGGCCCACGTCGTATTCTTTGCTGGGGTCTTTGCTGTCGTGCACGGTGAGTTTTTTGGCACGAATCATGGCGCCGTCGCGCCCTGTCAAGCCCACGGCTTTACCGCCGGCTTGGTTGATGAGGCCCACGATGTCTTGCTGCACCTCGCCGCCCAACACCCACTCCACCACTTCCATGGTTTCGGCATCGGTCACACGCATGCCTTCGATGAACTCGCCTTTTTTGCCCAAGCGGTGCAACAAGCCTTCGATTTGCGGGCCGCCACCGTGGACCACCACGGGGTTCATGCCCACCAGCTTGAGCAGCACCACATCCTCCGCAAATGCTTTTTGCAAAGCGGGGTCGGTCATGGCGTTGCCGCCATATTTGATGACCAATGTTTTGCCGTGGAATTTGCGGATGTAGGGCAGGGCCTGGGCCAAGATGTCAGCGGGAGAAAAATCGCTCATGGGTGCAACTCCGTCTTGTAGCTTCTGCGTTGTTTTATTCTGCGTGTTCAACCGTTGTGCTGTGCGCGGCTTGCGGGCCCAACACCAGCTCGCGCACCATTTCGCGCAACAGCTTTTTCTCTTGGAAACTCAAGGCGCGTTCCAACACCCGGCGCACGCCCAGCAACAACTGGCGGTCCACCTCTTGTGGAATGCCGCGTGTGTTTTGCAGCTCTTCACGTAGCTCTTCACGCAAGTCTTCGGGCTCTTCGATCCACCAGGTGTGGATGACTGTGTTGAGTTGCTCACGCAATTGTTCGGGGTCCACTTGTGGGGCGGCATGCATGGAGCTGGCATGACGTGAGCCCCCTTCGCGCGACGCTTGCGCACCCAACACCACGCGCTGATCGGCTTGCGACAACAAGCGCGCCCAACCTGGGTCTTCTCGGTTGAGCTGCGCCATGTTGCGCGAGGCTTCGTCAGCCAACAAATGCACGGACACGCCGTGCAACTGGGCTTCGTCAATCACGCTGATGAGGCGCTCGTCATCGCTGCCCACCAACAGGTGGTCGCATGCGCCGCGCTCGGCCAAACGCTTCAAGTCTGCGCCTAAGGTGCGCAACATCGACAAACCCCCATCTTGGCTGTGCGGCAGCACGGCGCGGCTGACTTGTCCGCCCATGGCTTGCTCATCAGGGGTGTCGCTGTACCAATAGATGCGGCGCAGGTTCATTTCCAAGCCGTTGTGGGCCATGGCGTTGCTGAGCAACTGGTGCAGCTGGGGCCGCACCTGCTCTTGTGCGGTGTCGGTTTGGCCCTGTAGCCACGCCAAGAAACGGGCGTCAATGAGAGCGATGCAAGATTCAGCGCCTGCGTGCAATGCAGCGTGAGGTGTGTGTGTGCGTTTCATGAAAGTACTAAAAAGGTAAGAAGATAGAGATGGCTGGCGGGGTTGCTAAGTTTGCGCCCCCTCAAGCTGGATTTATTTTAGGCCCGAGACCGCATGTCTGCGAGAGATAATGACAAAACTTCTAAGAATTGCCCAGATGAAACAACCAATTTTGATCACAGGTGGCACAGGCTTCATTGGCTCTCACACGGCCGTCGCCTTGGCCGAGGCTGGCCAACCCGTGGTCATCCTTGACAACCTGTGCAATTCGAGCCCCCACGTGCTGGACCGTTTGGCCAAACTGGGCGCCAGCCCGATTGAATTTGTGCAAGCGGACATCCGCGACACCGAGGCCTTAGACGCCCTGTTTGCGCGTTACAACTTCGCCGGCGTGATCCACTTTGCCGGCCTCAAAGCCGTGGGCGAGTCGGTGGCCCAACCCCTGCGCTACTTAGACAACAACGTCAGCGGCACCATCCACCTGTTGCAAGCCATGGACCGCGCCAATGTGCGCTGCATCGTGTTCAGCTCGTCGGCCACCGTGTATGGCGACCCGGTCAGCGTGCCCATTCCCGAGACAGCCGCCCTCACCGCCACCAACCCTTATGGCCGCAGCAAGCTGATGTGCGAAGACGCGTTGCGCGAGTTGTACGCCGCCGACCCGCGCTGGCGCATTGCCATCCTGCGCTACTTCAACCCCGTGGGCGCGCACGAAAGCGGTTTGCTGGGCGAGGCACCCAATGGCATTCCCAACAACCTCATGCCCTACATCACGCAAGTGGCCTTGGGCCAACGCGCGCATTTACAAATTTTTGGTAACGACTACGACACACCGGATGGCACCGGCGTGCGCGACTACCTGCACGTGAGCGATTTGGCCGCCGGCCACTTGGCAGCGCTGCGCGCCTTGGACGCGCCCAAACTCTTGACCGTCAACCTTGGCACAGGACGCGGCGTGAGTGTGCAAGACATGGTGGACACCTTTGCCCGGGTCAACGGCGTGCCCATTCCCCACCAAGTGGTGCCGCGCCGCGCCGGCGATGTGGCCCAGTGCTTGGCCGACCCACGACAGGCCAAAGCCTTGCTGAACTGGGAAACCTTGCTTGACCTCGACCGCATGTGCGCCGACGCATGGCGCTGGCAGTCCATGAACCCACAAGGTTTTGACACCCCCCTATGAAAAACCAAGACGACGGCACCCTGTCCCTGTTCGACGACTTTCCGCCGGCACCTGCAAACGCGATCGCCTCCACACCAGAACCTGAACCCGTTGCGCCTAAAAAGCCACGTGCCAAGCGTCAGGTGGCACCGGCGGTCGCCGACCCGGGTGTGAACGTCGAAACCGTTCTGCATTTGGCCGGCTTGGTGGACCCCCAACCCCGTCGCAACAGCCCATGGGCGGGGCTGACGCCCGCAGCGTTGCAAGCCGCAGCCCCAGTGCCGCATGTGATGTTGGTCATCACCAAGGGCGAAGCCGGCGGCGCACAGTCGCACGTGTTGGCCTTGTGCCAAGCGTTGCAAACCCGTGTCACGTTCACCGTGGTGATTGGCGGCCCAGTGGCTGAATCGGTGCTCGGGCGTGAACTGTCGGCACTGGGCATTCGCGTGCACCCCCTGCCTGAGATGGTGGAATCGCTCAACCCGCTCAAGCTTTGGCCGGCGGTGCAGCAACTGACCAGCCTCATCGCAACGCACAAGCCCGACCTCGTGCATGCCCACAGCGCCATTGCTGGCGTGGCGGCACGCATCGCTGGCAAACGCGCCCAGATCCCCGTGGTCTATACCGTGCACGGCTTTGGCTTCAAGCCAGAAGTGCCTTTGCTGCGTCGCACCGCTGCGTCGTTGGCCGAGCGCATGCTGGCCCACTGGACCGCGCAGATGATTTGTGTATCCCGACACGAACGCGACTTGGCTTACGCTTTACCCATCGATGCCGAGCGTGTGAACGTGATTGCCAATGGCATTGCGCGACGCCAAGCAGCGCAAGCGCCCACGCACGGCGAAGGTGAGACAGACGAGACCATCGGCACCGTGGACACGGCGCAAAGCACCCACAGCGCGGCCCCGCCGAGCCTCATCATGGTGGCGCGCATGAAAAGCCCGAAACGCCACGACCTGCTGCTGCAAGCTTTGGCCAAAGTACGCAACGCCTTGGGCAAAGAATTGCCAGTGACATTGGCGGGGGATGGCCCGTTGCATGCGGCGCACCTCGCACTCGCCCAATCTTTGAACCTCAAATGCATCACGTGGGCGGGTGACGTGAACAACGTCAGCGAACTGCTCACCCAACACGATGTGTTTGTGCTGCTCTCCGACCACGAAGGCATGCCCATCACCGTGCTTGAAGCCATGCGTGCTGGCCTGTGCGTGCTGGCCAGTGATCTGCCCGGCATTCAAGAACAAATCAGCCAAAACCAAGAGGGCTTGTTGGTGGCCAACACGGCTGACGCCGTGGCTGAACAGTTGATCCGCTTGACGCGCGAACCCCATTTGCGCAAACGCTTGGGCCGCGCTGCGCAGCAACGCTTTGACACCACATTTACGGCCGAGCGCATGGCCGATCAGGTGCTACAGGTTTACCGCCAGTGCACGCAAGAAACAACGGCCCAGAAAGCGCTTACCCAAGACAGCCAAAGCACGCACAGTGCAGGCTTGGTCTCGGCCTCGGTGCGCCGCCGCGATGCACTGCAAAGCTGGTCTTTGTGGGGCTTGTGGATGCTGTTGCCCAGCCTGATGGCGGCGCAGCTGCTGGAAGACGCAGGCCTGATGACCTACCAGTTTGGCGAAACGCTGTGGTGGTGCGTGCTGCCCTATGCCGTGGCCACGCACTTGCTCATGCGCGCCTCACATCTGCCCGTGGCCGAGCGCAGCGGCGTGTTGTGGGTCTCCACCACCGCGCCCTTTGTGTTCACGCCTTTGGGCTTTGCCTTGCTGCAACAGCCCTATTCGCGCGCCGCCGTGGCGTGGGCCTATGCAGCCACCACGCTGTGGCTGTGGTGGGGCTATCGCCGACACGTCAAACACCAGACCTTGCGCTTGGTTCACCTAGACGCCAACGTGCCCGCTCAACTGGACGCCTACCTCAGCCCCAGCACGCTAGACCCACAAGCCGTGCAACTCATCGCCTGGAATCCCAACCACGACACGCCGCTGCCCGCCTGCGACGGCGTGGTGCTGGACCGCCATGTGCGCAGCACCGACGAGCGCACACGTTTGCTGGGCGAACTGAAGATGCAGCACCTGCGCCTGTACAGCGTGGAAGCGGTGGCCGAGCTCACCAGCGGTCGCAAGATGCTGCCCACGGCCACGGACTCACTGTGGGAGATTGACAACGACCCGAGCTACGACCGCGTCAAACGCATGCTGGATGTGCTCACCGTTATCGCCTTGGCGCCCCTGTGGTTGCCACTCGCGGCGTGCGTGGCATTGGCGGTGCGTTTTGACTCCAAAGGCCCGGCACTGTATTCGCAGCCGCGCGTGGGCCGCGACGGCCACGTGTTCACGCTGTGGAAATTTCGCAGCATGGTGCACGGCTTGCAAGCGCCGGGTGTGCACTTCGCGCAAGCCGAAGACCCACGCATCACCCGCGTGGGCCGCTTCTTGCGCCACTTGCGTTTGGATGAACTGCCGCAGTTGTGGAACGTGTTGGCTGGCCACATGAGCCTGATTGGCCCACGCCCAGAGCAAGTCGCTTTTGTGCGCCACTTTGCGGCCACCATCCCCAGCTACCCCTACCGCCACTTGGTGCGCCCGGGTCTGACGGGCTGGGCCCAAGTGCAACAGGGCTACGCGGACAGCGACGACGCCACACGCACCAAGCTCAGCTACGACTTGTACTACGTGGCCCACTACTCGCTCGCGCTCGACTTGTTGATTGCCGCGAAGACGGTCAAAACCGTGTGCACCGGTTTCGGTGCCCGTTGAGCAAGGACACCCCTTTGCGCCCCCGCCGCATCTTGCTTCTCGAAGAACCCAACTGGGGTGGCGTGCACACCATGGCACGCACCTTGGCCGACGCGCTCGCGGCACAAGACTGGTCAGTGACCTCGCTGCCTTGGCAGCAGACGCCATGGACCCATTTGGTCGATGCGGCCCAGCAACATGATGTGATCGTGGCTACGCACAATTTTGGGCCCACCTATTGCGGCGCGGCGCTCAAAGCCATCACAGGTAAGCCGCTGATCAGTTGGGTGCACGGGCCGCTGCTAGAGGTGTTGCACCAAGCCGACGCATCCGCGCTCAAAAAGCTGTGGCTCAAACTGCTCTACAAACAGGTGAGCCAGTTTGTGTGTGTCTCACGCACAACCGAAAACTCGCTGCTTGGCTTCATCAGTCTTGGCAAACAACAAAGCTGCACGGTTGTGCCCAACGGTATAGCTCCCATGCCAGACGGCCAGACCCTGCATGTGCATGCCGCTCAAAATGCCGAAGGCTTGCCCCCTTTGCTTTTGGGCTATGTCGGACGCTTGTCGGTCGAGAAGCGTCCGCACTTGCTGCTCGACACCTTGCGCTGCTTGCCGGATGAGGCCCAGCTGGGTGTCGTGGGCGAAGGCCCGCTGCACCGCAAGATGGTGCATGACGGCATGGACCTCCTGCACCAAGGGCGCGTGCATTTCTTAGGCAAACACCCCAGCGGCGAGAGCCTGTACAAACCTTGGCACATGACGCTGCTCACCTCGCGCTACGAAGGATGCCCCATGACGGCACTCGAATCCCTGGCCTGCGGCGTGCCCTGCGTGGCGTTGCCCATCCCCGCCATGCGGGAGTTGTATGACTTGGAGGCCCCTTATCTGCTGGCGCGAGGCGATGCGCCCGTAGATTTGGCCGAAGCCGTGATGGCGCTGCGCGCCATGCCTGCTGACAAAGTGCGCGCCGATATGGCCCGCATCGTGGCGCGCCACCACATCGACGGCTTTGTGCGCGATTGGCAAGAGGTGTTGCACTCGATCAGTTGACACGCTATTTATTGGGTGTACATTAATTAAATGGAGCTTGAGTTCGACAACGCAAAAAGTAGCAAAACTTTGGCCGAGCGTGGATTGGACTTTGTCCGAGCTACTGAGGTTTTTGCTGGTTTTCATTTGACTGAACAGGACTCAAGGCAAGCGTACGAAGAAGACCGTTTCATCACCGTAGGTCATTTAGATGATCGCTTGGTTGTATTGGTCTGGGCCCCGCGCGACGAGGTGCGTCGCATTATCAGCATGAGGAAAGCCAATGACCGCGAAAAAGCCTTCTACGACCGCTACGTGGACTGACCCTGACGATGCGCCTGAATTGACGGCAGTATTTTTTAAAAATGCAGACCAATACATGGGCACGCAACTTAAAGCGCGTGGTCGCCCCAAATCCCCTATCACCAAAGAACCAGTCAAACTGCGTCTGGATGCAGATGTATTGGCAGCATTGCGTGCCAGTGGCGAAGGTTGGCAAACACGCATCAACGACACACTACGCGCCTCCCTAAAGCTGGCTGGACGTGTTTAAGCCGAATCCATGCCGAGCACCATAGCGCCCGCCAGCGCATCCACCAGCAAGCCCACGATTTTGGTGCACTTCGTGCGCAACGGCCCGTCGTACCTGCCCGAGATAGAGGCCTACATGGACTTCATCACCGCACATGGCCAACAGGCCTTGGTACACGACAGCAGCGCCAGCGTGCCGGTGAACGCGCAAGTCGTGTGGTGGATGTGTGGCCGCGTGTCGTTGGCGCAAGCACGTCGTTTGAAGCACGCGTTTCACATCCACGAATACGCCTCGGCTTCCGCGCCGCCCCATGCGTGGCTCAAGGACCTGGTGAAGCACTGGACTCAGCCCAAACCCCATTACCGAATTTTTCAAAACGGTTGGGTGCGTGAGCGCATGGGCTTCAACGACGGGGTGCCTTACACCTTGCGCGACATGGGCGTGGCACATGCGTTCTTCGATGCGCCAGCACGCATCCCCCCCAAAGAATTTGACTTCGTCTATCTGGGTGAGATGACCCGCTTGTTGCCGTTCTTGCCGCTGCTACAAGCCATCCACCAAGCAGGCCGCACCTTGCTGCTGGTCGGTGATGTGCCCGACGCGTTGCGCGCGCAACTGCCCGCCTCGGTGTCTTGCACAAGCCGCGTGGCCTACGCCGATGTACCGGCCCAGTTGCGCCGCGCACGCTTTGGTTTGAACTTGGTCAGCAACATCACGCCCTACAACCAACAAACCTCCACCAAACTGCTGGAATACTGCGCCGTAGGCCTGCCCGTGGTGAGCAACGACTATGCATGGGTGCGCTACTTTGCCGCACATTACCAAGGCAACTTGCATGTGTTGCACGACGACCCACGCACGTGGCCCCACAGCCTGGGTGACGCGCTAGAAGCCTACCCCTACGTGGTGCCCGATGTGCGCGCGTTGGCTTGGCCCAAGCTCTTAAGCGCTTTGCCGATTTGGCAACACTTGCACATCGCATGAAAACCAGCCGCACGATTGCGTTGGCCAGCATGGCAGCGTTTGCCACGCAGGTGGCGTTTGCGCTGCTCATGCTGCGTTGGTTCACGCCACAAGAGGTGGGTGAGTTTTCGGTGATCAGCCAAATTGGTTTTTTCTGGATGACCTTGGCGCTGGCACAAGCCCCCTTGGGCTTGCTGGCCAATCAAGCGGTGCCGGCACAACTGGCCGCGAAGCAAGCCTGGCACGCCAGTGCTTTACGCGGCTTGGCCCTACTGCCTGTCGCAGCGCTGGCCGTGTGGTTCAGCCAGCTCACCTTATGGCCCGCCTTGCTGTGGGCCTTGCTACTCGCGTTTTGCCAAATGGCTTGGATGCTGGCGCAAAGCCTGACGCTGCGTGTGGGGTCTGGCTGGCAACAGGCAGCGGTGCGTGTATTGCCGCCACTCACCGCAGCGACCAGTGCTTTAGGCGTGGCACTGTTGGGCACGTGGGCGGGCTGGACGGGGCCGACCTTGGTGGTGTCGGCGCTGCTGGGCTATGCGGTGGGGGCTGCATGGCTGTTGCCGGCCTTGCGCGGGCAAGCGACGACATCCAGCACTGAGCCCCATCACCGTCAACAAGCCGATCCCCGAAGCACCTCGCTGCGCATGGCCCACACCTTGGTCGATGCAGTGCTGGCCACCGCCATCATCGTGGTGTGGCAACGCTTGTACGGTGCGCAAGAAACCGGCTGGATGAGCGCCCTGCTGCGCGTGCTGGGCTTCTTGCCGGCGGTGGTCCACATGGCTTGGGCGCAAGTGGCTTTGGCACAAGGCCACCCCACCACGCCGCGTCAGACCGCCTTGGCCAACCCTTGGTGGTTGGGCCTTGCGGCGTTTGCATGCGTCATCGTGTTGGGTTTGTCTTGCGCCGTGGCGCTGTACCGCGACTGGTTAGACCCGCGCTGGGATGGCGTGTGGCACTACATTGCACCACTGGTGCTGTGGCAAGGCAGTGCTTGCTTGTCGGCGGCGTTTAGCCACAGACCCTTCCAAACACCATCGGCACGCGGTTATTCGTGGGCGTGCATGGCATTGGGCTTGGCGCAGGCCTTGGTGCTGTTCGCGCCGATGGGGTTTGCGCAACCCGTCGATGCATCGCAACACATCGCTGCCTTTGCGTTGTTCAGCAGCTTGGGGCTGCTGGGGTTGACGGTTTGGATGGCGCGGCTGCGTTAACAGTATTTAGGCGCCAAAGCCAGACTGTGCAAACGTCAAAGCAGACATGTCTTTGGCAGCAAGTAAAGGCGCGGTATCTAGCAAATGCAGCGGCCAGTCGATGCCAATAGATGGATCGTTCCAAAGCAAGCTGCGTTCAAACTCGGGGTTGTAGTAGTCGGTGGTTTTGTACAGAAACTCAGCGCTCTCGTTAGTCACCAAAAAACCGTGGGCGAGACCCTCAGGTACCCACAACTGCTTTTTGTTCTCGGCCGACAACTCTAAGCCGAACCATTTGCCAAAGGTCTTCGATTGAGGGCGAATGTCCACTGCCACATCAAACACCGCCCCTTGCGTGACGCGCACCAACTTGCCTTGTGCGTTCTGCACTTGGTAATGCAATCCGCGCAACACACCTTTGCTGGACTTGCTGTGGTTGTCTTGCACGAACGTCCGCTGCAAGCCAGTGGCTTGCTCGAAGTCGCGCGCGTTGAAGCTTTCAAAAAAGAAACCTCGGGCATCGCCAAATACTTTGGGCTCTAACACTAAGACGCCGTCAATCGGCGTGGTTGCTACTTGATAAGGCATATCAATTGCTCGCCTTCGTTTTCGCAGCTTCATTTAACAAGTCCAATGAAGCGGGTGCCAAGAACACAAGAAGCATCAACATCGTGAAGTGCCCCTCCTCCATATCGGTCATCATGGAATTGGTTGTGATGCTGAACATGAACAGGAAAACAAATATCAACACACCGATACGCTGCACTTCATCTTTTTTCTGCCAGCCTACTCGGCAAGCCTGAACAAATATACCAACATAAAGCGCAAGACCCACAATCCCTTTCGTCGCCAGCATGTACAAGTATTCGTTATGTGGGTTTTGAAAACCACTGAACTGAATTGCTGCTTGCTCGGGCGTAGTACCCATTTTTTCATTGATCGTCCAGAAAAGGCTTGCGAAATCTATACTCCCCACGCCCACCCAAAAATTACTGTTTTTAATCAACTCAAAGATGGAAACATAAAACTGCATACGAATTCCAACTGAAGTCGCAATGCCAGCACGTTGCTCAGGCGTCAGCGCTAGGTATTGATGAATTTCAAATATGACCAGCGCCATGCGCCTTTGCACAATGGGAGATGCAACAGCGGCGACCACCGTGATCATCATCAATGCCAACGCTACCCATTTGTACTTCCCAACAAACAGCCGTTTAAAGTTGAGCCCGCCCCACACCACAAAACCACCTGCGAGCAACAAGTAGCCCGTACGTCGTTCACTGGCCAAGAAAAGCGATAGCAGAAGCAGCAACATGGGCATAGCGACGCGCCATGTCAAACTCGGACGCACTAAGAGCATTTGAGCAAGCACAAAAAATAATCCAACGAGAACCTGTCCATATAAGTGGGGGCCATTTTTCCAAAAATATGGATAAGTTGGCAAATAGCCCATTAATGTCAATACCAAATTAGTCGCAGCCAGCACCACAACACTGCCCAACAAAGTCCAAAAAGCCGTGCGAGATACCACTGGACTTGAAAACATAGCCCACAACAACACGATAAACCCTAACGTGCGCATGTCGTGAAGTAGTGCTTTGAGTGCGTCAAATAAGCCATGCCCTGCAAACAGATTGCCAAATACATCCCAAATGCAGATGGCAACAATCAATGCAAGAAACATGAAGCTTTCCCTGCTCAAGACTTGCGTACGTTTGAAGTCTTGCCAAAAAAACGGCGAGACAAGCAATAGTGCCAACACCATGAGGTTCGTCACTGCAGTCGCCGTTAACAACGCCAAAGAGAGAAGCGTCACGCCGATGAGTGCTAGCTTTAAGTGCATGCGCATCGCACTGAGGTTTTTAAAATACATAAAGCAATTTTAATTCTTCAGCAAACTCAACAGGTATTGGCCATAGCCATTTTTCGCCAACGGGGCTGCCAACTTTTGCAGAGCTGGTGCATCAATCCACTTTTGATGGAAAGCAATTTCCTCAGGGCACGCCACCATTAAGCCTTGGCGTTTTTGCAAAGTGGCAATGAAGCTGGCGGCCTCCAGCAAGCTGTCGTGCGTACCCGTATCTAGCCACGCATAACCACGCCCCATGATCTCGACGTTGAGTTGCTCTAGTTCGAGGTAGCGCTTGTTCACATCGGTAATCTCTAGCTCACCTCGGTGCGAGGGCTTGACTGCGGCGGCAATGTCACACAC
>CANBWY010000033.1 GCA_947373245.1 Comamonadaceae bacterium | reverse complement strand
AAACGTGACATGATTCACAACGACTACGCGCCGCGCATGGAAGTGGATGCACAAACCTATGCGGTGCGCGCCGATGGCCACCTGCTCACCTGCGAACCTGCGGTGAGCTTGCCCATGACCCAACGCTACTTCTTGTTCTAAATTTTTTTTCTGATGCTCACCTGTTCTAAATTAATCGCTGGCGGCCAAGGCTTGGCTGCTGCCCTTATCAAACGCGCCGCCACCGTAGAGTTGGATTGGGACGTGCGCCAAAAAAGCCGCTTCGACGCCACGGATTCGACCGGCCGCGCCTTCGGCGTGTTTTTGTCACGCGGCACCTTGGTGCGCGGCGGCGACGTGCTGGTGCTGGAAGACGGCTCACTCGTGCGCGTGCAAGCGGCACCGCAAGAGGTGCTGCGCATCACCGCGTGCGCGCAACACGGCTCGCCCTTTGATTTGACGCGTGCGGCCTACCACCTCGGCAACCGCCATGTGCCGATTGAGTTGCAACCCGACCACTTGAAGATTGAGCCCGATCATGTGTTGGCCGACATGCTGCGCGCCATGCACATGACGGTGGTGACCGTGCACGAGGCATTTGAGCCTGAAGGCGGTGCGTACAGCAGCCACGGTCACGCACAAGGGCATGGCCATTCGCACGATCACGGGCATGCACATGACCACGACGCACATAGCCACGACGCAGAAGCACACGGCCACGTGCACGGCCCCCATTGCAAGCATGCGCACTGATGCGGCAACTGCAGCGCTGCCGTCCACGCCCGCGCTGCTGCAACTCATCTGGCTCGCGTCTCCCGCATTGCCGATTGGTGGCTTCTCTTACTCCGAAGGTTTAGAAGCGGCCATCGACCGTGGTTTGGTGCATGACGAACACAGCGCCGCGGATTGGTTGATCGACCAACTGCACCTCACCCAATCGCGGGGTGACATGGCGGTGCTCGGTCAAATGGTCACCGCATGGCAAGCCTTGGATCACGAACGCTTAGCGGTCCTGAGCCAATGGGTACACGCCACGCGCGAAAGCGCCGAGTTGCGTTTGCAAAGCGAGCAAATGGGCCGCTCCATGTTGGAGTGGCTGCGCAACCAAGAGGCCATCGACGCAGACACCATCGCCATGTGCAATCGCTGGGTGCCCACTTACCCACTGATGTTTGCGCTGGCCTTGTCGCGCACGAGCGCGTTACTTGAACAATGCTTGCAAGCCTATGCCTTTGGCTGGGCCGAGAACATGGTGCAAGCCGCCATCAAGTCGGTGCCACTCGGGCAAAACTCGGGGCAGCGCATCTTGACCAAGCTCGCGCAACACATCGCACCGGCTGTCAGCCACGCCATGCAAGTGACCGACGACACGCGCCAAGCCTTCTCTCCCATGCTGGCCATTCTTTCGGCCCAACACGAAACCCAATACTCACGACTGTTCCGATCATGAAGCACTTACACACCATCGCACACCGCACCAAAAAACTGCCACCCCTGCGCGTGGGCATTGGCGGCCCTGTGGGCTCGGGCAAAACCACGTTGTTGGAGATGCTCTGCAAAGCCATGCGCGACAAATATGACCTCGTCGCCATCACCAACGACATCTACACCAAAGAAGACCAACGCTTGTTGACCGTCAGTGGCGCATTGCCTGCTGAACGCATCATGGGTGTAGAAACCGGCGGCTGCCCACACACCGCCATTCGCGAAGATGCGTCCATCAACCTCGAAGCGATTGACCGCATGTTGGTGGACTTCCCTGATGCCGATGTGGTGTTCATTGAAAGTGGGGGCGATAACTTGGCCGCCACCTTCAGCCCGGAGTTGAGCGATCTCACCATCTACGTCATCGACGTGGCCGCGGGCGAAAAGATTCCGCGCAAAGGCGGCCCCGGCATCACCAAGAGCGATTTGTTCATCATCAACAAAACCGACCTCGCGCCTTACGTCGGTGCTAACTTGGATGTGATGGAGGCCGACACCATTCGCATGCGCACCAACGCCAACGGCTTGAAGCCGTTTGTCATGACCAACTTGCGCACCCTAGATGGCTTGCAAGAGGTGGTGAAATTCATTGAGACCAAAGGGATGTTGGTTTTGAACTAAGATTTCGCTCGTGACGAAGTCAGCTTCCTTGTTCAAATCTCTGTGTCTTCATATGGCAATAGCCCTCGCGGCTTTGCTGGCGATGGGGCCGTTTTTGCACGCACATTACGGGAACTCTACGGTCACGGGCTTGCACATTGCGGGCGTGAACACCGTGGTCATCACGCATGACGCGCTCACCGGGATCAGCTTTAGCCAAGAACAAGAGCAAGAGTCTGCGGCCATTGGTGTTGAAACTTCCTATGCTCGCCAGGTGTCGATGGATGTCGAAGAGCCGCCGCAAACGTTCCTTATATTTTCCGTGTTCGTCCTCGCGGCCGTTGCTTGTAGCGTCATCATCTGCGTGTGGCGGTGGCACGATTCACGTCGTACGCGCCGTGTCTTTTCGCCAGGCTTGCCGGTACTTGTGCACGCACCCCCCACGTTTCGTTTCTGACTTTTCACGCGTGTGTACATCGATGTGCACTGTCTGTCGGTAAATGATGTGTGGAGTTTGTGATGTTCAATTCCTTGAAATTTTCTGTTCGTCGTGCTTTGGTCTGTGCGTTTGCGCAAGCGGTGATGGCGCAAGCTGCGACCAGCGCACCTTTGTTGTTGCCGCTCAGCAGCAAGCAGCAAGCCAGCCTTGGCGTGCAGGTTGCTGTGGTGCAGGCGTCGACTGGCGGCCAGTTGTTGGCCAGTGCCACGGTGGTCATGCCACCGGGCAAGGAGTTCACGGTGTCTGCGCCTTATGCAGGCCAGGTGTCTCGCTTGTTGGTGGGCGTGGGCGACGCGGTCAAAGCGGGCACGCCTTTAGCGCACTTCACCAGCCCCCTGCTGGGCGACGCACGTCGCTTGCTTAGCGAAGCGTCGTTGGATTACAAAAATGCCGCAGCCGCGACACAGCGCGACCAAGCCATGTTTGACGAAGGCATCATTCCTGCCGTGCGTTTGCAGCTGAGCCGATCCAAACAAGAAGCTGCGCAAGCACAGTTGCATGCGCGTGAGGCCGAGTTGTCTGCCGCAGGTATGCGCTTCGATGCCAACACGGGCTACGCCACGGGCACGCTCAAAGCGCCGTTGTCGGGCACCGTCTCCGAGGCCTTTGCCGCAGTGGGTCAACGCGTAGACGCGGGTGCGGTGTTGTTCAAACTGGCTGATAGCTCGCAGTTGCAACTCGATTTGCAGCTCTCAACCGACAAAGCCGCGCAGCTGCAAGTGGGCGACGAAGTGAGCATTGCCTCGCGCAATGCCAAAGCCAAAATCATGGGTGTTAGCCGTGCGGTGGATGCCAGTCAATCCGCTCGCGCTCGCGCCACGGTGACAAACCGTGGCAGCTTGCAAGCGGGCGAGTTAGTGTCCGTCACCGTCCAAGCCAAAGGCAAAGCCAGCTCGGCCGAGGTAAACACGCAATGGTTAGTCCCCTCGCGCGCAGTCACCCAGTGGCGCGGCAAGCCGTGGCTGTTTGTGTCGAATGACAAAGGCTTTGAAGCCCAAGCGGTGAATGTGCTGTCGTCCACAGACGACTTGTCACTGGTTGAGGTTGCGTTGCCTGCGGGTAGAAAAGTCGCGGTCACAGGCATCGCCTCTTTGCGTGCTTTGTTGCAAAAGGACGAATGATGTTTGAACACCTCATTCGTTTGAGCCTGCGTTTTCGCAGCCTCACGCTGGCGTGTGCTGGCTTGCTGTTCATTACTGGCACCTATGCGTGGCTCAATTTGCCGATTGATGCCTTCCCCGATATTTCACCCACGCAGGCCAAGGTGATTCTCAAAATCCCAGGCATGACGCCTGAAGAGATCGAGCAGCGTGTGGTCAAACCGATCGAGCAAGAGCTGCTGAGCATTCCCAACAAACGCATCGTACGTTCCATCTCTAAGTACGGCATTGCCGACATCACCATCGATTTTGACGAAGGCGTAGATTTGTATTGGGCACGCCAGCAAGTGTCTGAGCGCTTAGGTTCAGTGATGCGCGATTTGCCTGCCAGCGTGAGCGGTGGCTTGGCGCCTATCACCACGCCGTTGAGCGAGGTGTACATGTTCACGCTCGAAGGCGAGGGCTTTGACTTGGCCGAAAAACGCCGTGCACTCGACTGGGTGATTCGCCCCGAGCTGCGCACCATCCCCGGTGTGGCCGAAGTCAACGCACTCGGTGGCGAAGTGAAAACCTTCGAGGTGATTCCCAATACAGCCAAGATGGCGGCCATGGGCGTGAGCATGACGGACTTGCGACAGGCCTTGCTGGCCAACAACAGCAACGACGGCGCAGGTCGTTTGATCGCTGGCGAAGAAGCCTTGGTGGTGCGCGTGGAAGGTGCGGTCCAAACGCTGGACGATTTGCGTGCGGTGCGTTTGAGCACCACGCGTCACGAACGGGTGCAGCTCGACGATGTGGCGACCGTCACGCATGGCGCACTCACACGTTACGGCGCAGTCACCCAAGACGGGCAAGGCGAAGCGGTGGAGGGCTTGGTGCTGGGCATGCGCGGTGTGAATGCCCGCCAGTTGGTGAACGCGGTTGATGCCAAGTTGGCTGAGATGGCCCCGCGCTTGCCCAAAGGCATGACGGTAAAAACCTTTTACAACCGAGGCGAGTTGGTCACGCGTGCCGCAGACACCGTGATTCACGCCTTGATTGAGGCCGCCGTGTTGGTGTGCATCACCTTGTATGTGTTCTTGGGCGGCATGCGTGCCGCGTTGGTGGTGGCCGTGGCTTTGCCGTTGTCGCTGCTGAGTACCTTCATGCTGATGCGCAGTTTTGGCTTAACGGCCAACTTGATGAGCTTGGGCGGTTTGGCCATTGCATTGGGGCTATTGGTGGACGCAGCGGTGGTGGTGGTGGAAAACATCGAAACCGCATTTGCTTCGCACGCAGCAAGCCACGCTTTGTCGAAGACTGAAATTTTGCTGAGCGCGGTGCGTCAAGTGGTCAAACCTGTGGCGTCTGGTGTGCTCATCATTTGCGTGGTGTTCTTGCCTCTGCTGAGCCTTGAAGGTTTAGAAGGCAAGCTGTTTGCCCCAGTGGCCGTGACCATCATCATGGCTTTGGCGTCATCGTTGTTGCTTGCCTTCAGTGTGATTCCGGCTTTCGCCTCCCTGGTGCTAAAGGAAGAGGGCGCGCACGAGCCTGTGGTGATGCAAAAAATCCATGCCGCATATCTGCGCTTGCGCGAGCGCGTGTGGGCCAAGCCACAGTGGTTGTATGGCGTGTCGGTGGCCTCTTTGGTGGTGGCTGCCGTGTTGTACAGCTTCATTGGAAAAACCTTCATGCCGACCTTGGATGAAGGTGACATCTTGGTGCAGCTGCAAAAGCTGCCTTCGATTTCACTCGAAGCGTCGTTGGAAATTGACACCCGCGTGCAGCAAGCCATTTTGGAAACCGTGCCTGAGGTCAAATCCATCGTTGCCCGGACAGGCTCTGACGAGTTGGGGCTAGACCCCATGGGCTTGAACGAAACAGACACATTCTTGGTGCTCAAGCCTAAAAGCGAATGGCGCGGCAACAAAGACGACATCATCGATGCGTTACGCGTGGTACTGGATGGTTTTCCTGGCTTGGTCTATGGCTTCACGCAACCTATCGAAATGCGCGTGTCTGAAATGCTCACGGGCACGCGTGGCGATGTGGCCATCAAAATCTTTGGCACAGACCTAGGTCGTTTGAACGAAGCTGCCCACCAAATGGCCGATGCCGTGCGCACCATCCCTGGTGCTGCCGAGGTGATTGCGCCCAAGGCCGAGGGCTTGCAGTACGTGTCGGTGCGTTTGAACCGCACGACCATGGGCCAAGCGGGCTTCAGTGTGGAGACCTTGCAGCAAGCTTTGAAAAACCTAGTAGAGGGCGAGTCACTCGGCTACGTGTTGCAAGAGGGGGTGCGCATGCCGCTCACCCTGCGCGGCAACGAGGCCACGCGCCAAAGCCCAGAAGCGTTTAAAAACTTGCAGCTTGTTGCACCCGATGGCCGCGTGTGGGCAGCCAGTGCCTTGGCCGACATCCGTTTGGTCGATGGCCCCATCCGCGTGGACCACGAACAAAGCGTGCGCTTCACCAGCATTCAGGTGTCAGTGGATGGGCGCGATTTGACTGGCTTTGTGAGGGATGCCCAACAGGCTGTGGCAGCTCTAAAGTTACCCAGTGACGTGCGCATTGTGTGGGGTGGGCAGTTTGAAAATCAGCAACGCGCTGCGGCGCGCTTGGGGTTGGTCATTCCTGCCGCCATGGTGCTCATCTTCACCATCTTGGTGTTCACCTTTGGCTCAGCCATTCAGGCGGGCATCATTTTCTTGAACATCCCGTTTGCCTTGGTGGGCGGTGTGGTGGCCTTGGCCATTTCGGGTGAATATTTGTCTGTGCCTGCGTCCGTGGGGTTTATTGCGCTGCTAGGCATTGCCGTGCTCAATGGCGTGGTGATGGTGACGCACTTCAACGAACGTTTGCTTGACGGCGAGGCCATGGATGTGGTGGTGCGCCTAGGCACCGAGCGCCGCTTACGTCCTGTGTTGATGACAGCGGTCATCACCGCACTGGGCATGATTCCACTGCTGTTTGCCACGGGGCCTGGCTCGGAAATTCAACGACCTTTGGCCATTGTGGTGACGGGCGGTTTACTCAGCTCCACCTTGTTGACTTTGTTGCTACTGCCCAAATTGTTTGAGCGTTTTGGTGGGCTAGACAGCGTGCCGTGGCATGTGTTGACGCGTTACTTGCCTTGGAGGAAATCATGAAACTTATCGTGAAATCTTGTGTCGTGGCTTGTGCGGTCGCTTGCAGTTTGGCATTGGCGCCAGTGGCTGCGCAGGCGCAACAGCCTGCCGCTTCAACAACAGCAGCAGCTTCAGCGTCCACTGTGACATCACAGCTCTTGCCTTATCTACCCGCCGAAGCTGCGGTGAAAGAGGCTTTGCTCAGTAGCCCCTTGATGCAAGCCGCACGCTCCAAAAAAGAAGCGAGCACGGCACGCGCCAAAGGCATTGATGCAGGCACTGCAGAGTTCACCTTGCGCAGCACCTCGCAGCGACGCCGTGATGTGGCTGCTGGCACACAGCTGCATGAATCGATGGTGAGCATCGAGCGTCCCGTGCGTTTTTGGGGCAAGCGCGGTATAGACGCCGACCTTGCGACACAAACCCAGGCTTTTGCCGACATCGAATATGCCGATGCCATGCATGAAGGCGCACGCGAGTTGATGCATTTTTGGTTTGCTTACCTGCGTGCCTTGGTCGATCAAAAAAATGCAGTCACGACGTTTGATTTGGCTGCCAAGATGCAGCGCCTCACGCAGAGTCAACTCAAGCAAGGTGAAATTTCGCAGCTGGATGCCGAGCTGGCCAACGCCGAGTTTGAGCGCATCACAGCGGCTCGTTCAGTGGTTGATGCGCAGTTAGCCTCCAGCGCTTCAGCTTTCACGCGCCGCTATGAGGGCCTGGTGTTGCCTACGCGTGTGCCTGTGGCTTTGCGCATAGACGCACCGCCTAACTTGCCTGCTTTGACTGAAAACATGGTTGCGATGCGCCAAGAGTTTTTAGACAAAAACCACGAGCTCAACATGATGCGCGTGGATGCGAAACGCTTGCGTTTGGCCGCAGACCGTGCCTCACGTGATCGCTTGCCTGACCCTACCGTGGGTGTGTTCAGTGGGCGCGAGCGGGCAGGGGCTGAAACCATTTCGGGGGTGATGTTCTCAATGCCGTTTCCAAGTACGTCACGTTTTCATCACGCCAGTGCTGCTGTGGCCGATGCGCAAGCGGCCAGCGACAAAGTGCTGCTGGCCGAGCAACAACTGGGCGCCATGTTTGACAGCATGTGGATTCAGTTTCAACACAAGCGCACAGCAGCCGACAACTTGAAATCTGCCGCGCAACGCCAAGCCTTGGCCGCAGAAAAATCGGTCAAGGCCTACACCTTGGGCGAGGGCAGTTTGTCGGGCGTGTTGCTGATTGCACGCATGGCCAGCGACAACCTCAATGCGGCTGAGCATATGCAGTTGGAGGTTGTGGAGTTGCTGGCGTTGATGCGCCTTGACCTGCACCAGATGTGGGACTTTGATGAGTGAGCGGCTTTAAATCAAACCTTCATAAGCGATCGTGACGGGCGCATGGTCTGAAAATTTCTCGTCTTTGTAGATGCTTTCTGAACGCGCTTTGCGGGCCACCGCTGGCGTGGCTAGGTGGTAGTCCAAACGCCAACCCACGTTGTTGGCATAGGCTTGGCCGCGGTTGCTCCACCAGGTGTAGCAAGCGTCGGTGGTGTCGGGTTGCAGCTGGCGGTACACGTCGACGATGCCGCCTTCGGTGGTCAGCTGCGTCATCCACGCACGTTCTTCGGGCAAGAAGCCACTGTTCTTCTTATTGCCCTTCCAGTTTTTCAGGTCGGCCTCGTTGTGTGCGATGTTGATGTCGCCACACAGCACAAACTCGCGCGCTTGCTTTAGGGCATGGAGGTGTGGGTACATGGCGGCCAAGAAACGAAACTTGGCGTCTTGACGCTCGGGGCCAGACGAGCCGCTGGGAAAGTAGCTGCTGATGATGGACAGCTTTTGGCTGGGTGTGTCAAACCGCAGCTCCACGTAGCGGCCTTCGGCATCGAACTCGCCGCCATCAAAGCCCACGATCACATCGCTGGGTTCGTGCTTGGTGTACACGCCGACGCCCGAGTAGCCCTTTTTCTCAGCGTATTGAAAATGGCCTTTCAAGCCGCCCAAGGTGTCGAAGGTCCCCTCGACATCGGAGGCTTGGGCTTTGATTTCCTGGACGCAAATACAATCAGGGCTGGCTTTATCGAGCCAAGCTTCTACGCCCTTGCGGGCGGCCGAACGAATGCCGTTGAGGTTGAGGCTGGTGAGTTTGAACAAGGAATTTCCCCATGAGTAAGAGTGCCGCTGCCAACGACGTGTTGGCGCAAGAGTTTGTGCAATTTTCGCTGGATTGCGGCGTATTGAAATTTGGCGAGTTCAAAACCAAAGCGGGCCGCATGAGTCCTTACTTCTTCAACGCGGGTTTGTTTGATGACGGCGCCAAGTTGGGCAAACTTGCCAGTTTTTACGCGCAGCGTTTGATGCAAAGCGGCATCGAGTTCGACATGATCTTTGGCCCCGCTTACAAAGGCATCCCCTTAGGGGCCGCTGTGGCCATTGAGCTGGCCCGTTTGGGGCGCAATGTGCCCTTTTCCTACAACCGCAAAGAGGCCAAAGACCACGGCGAAGGCGGTAGTCTTGTGGGCGCACCGCTCAAAGGCCGCGTGTTGATCGTGGACGATGTGATGAGCGCGGGCACAGCCGCACGTGAGTCGATTGCGCTGATCAAAGCCGCAGGCGCCACGCCACACGCGGTGGTGATTGCGCTGGACCGCCAAGAAATGGCCACCGAAAAACAAGTCGATGGCTCTACCCAAGATGTGCCCTACAGCGCCGTGCAATACGTGCGTGAGCAAGTGGGTTTGCAGGTGTGTGCGATTGCTGAGTTGAGCGATTTGCTCGCTTACTTACATGCGCAACCCGACAACGCGATGGGCGAACACTTGGCGCGCACGCAGGCGTACCGCGAACGCTACGGCGTGAATTAAGCGCCGTAGTAACGGTCAGCGCGGTGGTTCACAGCAATCACCAAGTTGAGGGCGAATGCGCCCAGCAATGAAAGCAAAGCTTTGTGCGCATCGGTGAGCGCAAAGGCGATGAGCAAGATGATGGCGTCAATCGCCATTTGCACATGGCCCGCCCGCCAACCACGTGTCTTTTGCAGATACACCGCCATGATCGTCACGCCGCCTAAGCTGGCGCCGTGACGGATCAAAATCAAAATGCCGGTACCGATCAACAGCCCGGCCATCAGCGCGGCAAAAACCGGGTCTAGGTGTGCAAAGGTGATCCATCGCGGCAACAGCTCGACGTAGAGCGACAGCAAGCCCACTGCTGCAAATGTTTTGATTGTGAATAGATGCCCTAGCTTCTTCCAGCCAAACGCGTAGAACGGCAGGTTGATGACAAAGAGGACGCCACCGAGAGAAGTCCCCAACAGGTAGTGCACTAAAAACGCAATGCCTGTGGTGCCGCCAGTGAACAACGCGGCTTCACGAAACATGCACACACCTAGCGCGACAAACAAGGCACCAGTCAACAGGCCTTGAATGTCTTCCAGCGCGCTGTGAGGCATCACTTACCCCAGCTTTTTCATCAGCAGTTCGTTGACTTGCGCAGGGTTGGCTTTGCCTTTGCTGGCCTTCATGATGGGACCGACCAAACCGTTCAAGGCTTTGGTGTTGCCCGCTTTGAACTCTTCGACGTTCTTGGGATTGGCGGCCAGCACCTCGTCGACGATGGCTTCCAACGCGCCGGTGTCGTTGATTTGTTTGAGGCCTTTGGCTTCGATGATGGCGTCCACGCGCGCTGCGTCAGCAGTTGCGCCATTCGCATCCACGCCCTCGCCATTCCATAAGCCTTCAAACACTTGGCGTGCCGCGTTGTTGCTGATGGTGTTATCGCTGATGCGTGCAATCAATGCACCCAGTTGCGCAGCGCTGACAGGCATGTTGTCAAACGTCATTTCACCGCTGTTGAGGCGGCGCGACACTTCGCCCATGATCCAGTTGCTGGCGAGCTTCGCTTGGCCGCAGGCTTTGGCCGTGGCTTCAAAGTAAGCCGCTGTTGCTTTGCTTTGGGTGAGTTGCGTGGCGTCGTATTCAGGCAGCGCGTAATCTTTGACGAAACGCTCTGCCATCACGCGAGGCAACTCGGCCATTTCACCTTTCACGCGTGCGACCCAATCGCGACCAATCACCAACGGCGGCAGGTCTGGGTCGGGGAAGTAGCGGTAATCGGCGGCGTCTTCCTTGGTGCGCATGGCGCGGGTTTCGCCCGTGTCGGGGTCAAACAGCACGGTGGCTTGTTGGATGGCGTGGCCGTCTTCGATTTGGTCGATTTGCCAACGTACTTCGTAGTCGATGGCTTGCTGCATGAACTTGAAGCTGTTCAAGTTCTTGATCTCACGGCGTGTGCCCAACTCGCCACCTGGTTTGCGCACCGACACGTTGGCGTCGCAACGGAAGCTGCCTTCTTGCATGTTGCCGTCGCAAATGCCAATCCAGGTCACGATTTTGTGCAGCTCTTTGGCGTAGGCCACGGCTTCATCGCTAGAGCGCATGTCGGGCTGGGTCACGATCTCCAGCAGCGGGGTGCCCGCGCGGTTCAGGTCGATGCCTGATTGGCCCCCTCCTCCTAATGCCGAGTCTTCGTGCAGCGATTTGCCCGCATCTTCTTCGAGGTGGGCACGCTCCAGGCGCACAGTTTTATGCACGGTCTCTTTGCCAACTTCCAAGAAGAACGACACTTCGCCGCCTTGGACCACCGGAATCTCGAACTGGCTGATTTGATAGCCCTTGGGCAAGTCTGGGTAGAAGTAGTTTTTGCGCGCAAAGACGCTGCGCTCGGCGATGTGTGCATTGACGGCCAAGCCGAACTCAATGGCGCGTTCGACCGCGCCCACGTTCATCACGGGCAAGGTGCCGGGCAGGGCCAAGTCCACCGCGCAGGCTTGCGTGTTGGGCTCGGCACCAAAGGCGACCGAGGCACGGCTGAAAATTTTGCTCTTGGTTGAAAGCTGGGCATGGGTTTCGAAGCCGATGACGACTTCGTAGCCTTGGACTAATTTAGGTGCAGTCATTTAAACGCCCTCCGGCTTGGCGTTATGGAAATCGGCGCTCAGTTGGTACTGGTGCGCCACGTTGAGCAAACGCGCTTCTTGCAAATAGTTGCCAATCAGCTGCATACCTACGGGCATGCCACCTTCGCCAAAGCCCACCGGCACGCTCATGCCGGGCAAGCCTGCGAGAGAGGCGGGCAGGGTGAAGATGTCGGCCAAGTAATCGGCCAACGGGTCGCTGGCGTTGTTGCCCAGCTTCCACGCCACGGTGGGTGCGACGGGGCCGGCGATGACATCACACTCAGCAAAGGCGCGTTGGAAATCGTCGGCAATCATGCGGCGAATTTTTTGCGCTTGCAGGTAGTACGCGTCGTAGTAGCCGTGGCTCAGCACATATGCGCCGGTCATGATGCGGCGTTTGACCTCTTCGCCAAAACCTTCGGCGCGGGTCTTTTTGTACATGCTCACGAGGTCGGTGTAATCTTTGGCGCGGTGGCCAAACTTCACGCCATCAAAGCGGCTCAGGTTGGAGCTGGCTTCGGCGGGCGCAATGATGTAGTACACCGGAATCGCCAGCTCGGTGCGCGGCAGCGTGATGGGGACAAGCTTGGCGCCTTGGGCTTCCAGGTTCTTGAGCGCCGCGTCAATCGCGGTGCGCACGTCGGCGGCGAGGCCTTCGCCAAAGAACTCTTTGGGAATGCCAATGCGCAAACCCGCCAAGTTGTCACCCAGCTTGGCTGAAAAGTTTTCGGTGGGCACATCGAGCGAGGTGGCGTCGCGGTCCAAATCGGGGCCGCACATGGCGCTCAACATCAACGCACAGTCTTCGGCGCTGCGGGCCATGGGGCCGGCTTGGTCGAGGCTGGAGGCGTAAGCAATCATGCCGTAGCGCGAGGCGCGGCCATACGTGGGCTTGATGCCGGTGATGCCACAAAAGCTAGCGGGTTGGCGAATCGAGCCACCGGTGTCGGTGCCTGTCGCGGCTGGCGTCAAACGGGCGGCTACAGCGGCCGCGCTGCCGCCCGACGAGCCACCGGGGATGCGGGTGGTGTCCCATGGGTTGGTCACCGCGCCGTAGGCCGAATTTTCGTTGGCGGAGCCCATGGCGAACTCGTCGCAATTGAGTTTGCCCAAGGTGACCATGCCTGCCGATTGCAGTTTTTGGACCACGGTGGCGTCAAAGGGCGATCGGTAGCCGCTGAGCATTTTTGAGCCTGCGGTGGTGGCGAAGTCGCGCGTCACAAAGACGTCTTTGTGGGCGATGGGCACGCCTTCCAACGGCCCTGCCTTGCCAGCCGCCAGTTTGGCGTCGCTGGCGTGGGCTTGCGCGAGGGTGACCTCGCTGTGGATGTCGAGAAAGGCGTGGTGTGGGTTGCCGCCCATTCGGGCCAAAAAACGCGTGGCGACTTCGACGGCGCTCACTTGCTTGCTTTTCAGAAGTTGGGCCAGTTCGGCCACGCCGAGGTTGTGTAGGTCGCTCATGGCTTACTCGATGACTTTAGGAACCAAGAACAAGCCCCGCTCCACGGCGGGGGCGCTTTGTTGGTTGGCTTCACGTTGGTTGGGTTCGCTGGCTACGTCAGGGCGCAGGCGCAGTTCAATGTGGGTGCCAGGCATGGCGTCTAGCGGATGGGCCATGGGCACCACGCCGGTCGTGTCCACGGCGCGGATTTGATCGACGATGCCGAAAAAATCGTTGATTTTGTTGAGCATTCGCGCCTGTTCGTCAGGTTGGAGCTCAAGCCGTGCCAAATTGGCAATGCGGCTGATGTCTTGGTCATTCAGGGACATACTTTTATAAGGGAAAAACCCCGCGATTTACGGGCAATGCGGTATTATCTCGCCTTTGTGTCCGCGCCTGCGGGCAAGCTTTGAGGACAGACATGTTTGGATCTTTTCGTCGGTATTTCTCCACCGATTTGGCGATTGACCTCGGTACCGCCAACACCCTGATTTATGTGCGCGACAAAGGCATCGTGTTGGACGAGCCTTCGGTTGTGTCAATTCGCCACGAAGGCGGACCCCAAGGCAAGAAGACAATTCAAGCCGTGGGCCATGAGGCCAAAGCGATGTTGGGCAAAGTGCCCGGCAACATCGAAGCCATTCGCCCCATGAAAGACGGCGTGATCGCCGACTTCACCGTGACTGAGCAAATGCTCAAGCAGTTCATCAAGATGGTGCACCCACGCTCGGTGTTAAAGCCCAGCCCTCGCATCATCATTTGCGTGCCCTGCGGTTCTACCCAAGTGGAGCGTCGTGCGATTCGCGAATCCGCTTTAGGCGCTGGTGCCTCTGAGGTGTACTTGATTGAAGAACCCATGGCCGCTGCCATCGGCGCAGGTTTGCCTGTGTCCGAAGCGTCGGGCTCGATGGTGGTCGACATCGGTGGCGGGACGACCGAAGTCGGCGTCATCTCCTTGGGCGGCATGGTCTACAAAGGCAGCGTGCGTGTGGGTGGCGACAAGTTTGACGAAGCCATCATCAACTACATCCGTCGCAACTACGGCATGTTGATTGGCGAGCCCACGGCTGAAGCCATCAAGAAACAAATCGGTTCTGCCTTCCCTGGCTCTGAAGTCAAGGAAATGGAAGTCAAAGGCCGCAACCTGTCAGAAGGCGTGCCACGTTCGTTCACCATTTCATCGAACGAAATTTTGGAAGCCTTGACGGACCCATTGAACAACATCGTCTCCGCCGTGAAAAATGCGTTGGAGCAAACGCCTCCCGAGTTGGGTGCAGACATTGCCGAGCGCGGCATGATGCTCACCGGCGGTGGCGCGTTGTTGCGCGACCTCGACCGCTTGTTGGCCGAAGAAACCGGCTTGCCCGTGTTGGTGGCCGAAGATCCGCTCACCTGCGTGGTGCGTGGTTGCGGTTTGGCCCTTGAGCGCATGGAGCGTTTGGGCTCCATCTTTACGAGCGAATAATTAAGTGCCACTGGGCACCCTAGGCGGTTCCCCGCCAGCCTTCTTCAAGCAAGGCCCTTCTGCCATTTCCAAGTTGCTTTTCTTCAGCGCCTTGTCGGTGCTGTTGATGGTGGCAGATGCGCGGTTCCATGTCACCCAGCCTTTGCGGGCCACCTTGTCGGTGGCTTTGTATCCGGTGCAATGGATGGCCATGCGCCCGCAGGCCTTGGCTGAATACTCCGCTGATTACTTTGAAGCCCGTGATGCGGCACAAGCCTCGGAGCGGGAAGTGCGCCAACAGCTGTTGGTCCAAGCCCGGCGTTCCGGTCAAGTCGAGCAATTGGCCTTGGAGAACAAGCAGTTGCGTGAGCTGTTGGGCTTGAGCCAACGCTTGGAGACCAAAGGCGTGGCCGCCGCGGTCTTGTATGACGCGGCCGACCCTTACACCCGCAAGCTCATCATTGACAAAGGTTTGCTCAATGGCATCAAGCCCAGTTCGCCCGTGATGGACGAATACGGCATCTTGGGGCAAGTCACCCATGTGTTGCCCTTGGTCAGCGAAGTGACGTTGGTCACGGACCGCGAACATGCGATCCCTGTGCTCAACACCCGCACGGGCGCACGTGGCGTGGCCTATGGTGAGTCGGGTGGCGCGCCTTTGTTAGAGCTGCGCTTCATGGCGACCAACGCCGACATTGAAGTGGGAGACCTGTTGTCGACCAGTGGCGTGGATGGCATCTATCCCCCCGGTGTGTTGGTAGGCAAAGTCTCGAAGGTGGAGCGCCGCGCTGAAACCGCGTTTGCGCGCATCTTGTGCGAACCGGTCGGGCGCGTGCAAGGCGCGCGCCATGTGATGGTGTTGGAGCCCTTGAGCGACCAGCTGCCGCCGCGCCCACAAATTGAAAAACAAGTGCCTGTGGCTTTGCAAAAAGGAGGCCACCGATGATCATGCCGCGCGGTCACCAGTTGTTGCTGCCAGCCAATCCGCTGTTTATTTTGACCACGTTGTTGGTGGCTTTGTTTGCCAATATGGTCACCAACATCAGCCTGGTCGGCAACGCCGCCTGGATGCCAGATTTCTTGGCCTTGGTGCTGTTGTTTTGGTGCGTGCACCAGCCACGTTTGGTCAGCATTGGCATTGCGTTTTGTCTGGGTGTGGCCACCGATGTGCACCAGTCTGCTTTGTTGGGCCAGCATGCGTTGACCTACACGGCCTTGGCTTTCATGGCGATCATGGTGCACCGCCGTTTGCTGTGGTTTTCGGTGCCATCGCAAGCCATGCAAGTGTTGCCCTTGTTTGCCATCGCGCATGCCTTGGAGTTGACGGTGCGCATGATGTCGGGCGCTTTGTTTCCCGGCTGGACCCTTCTTTTGGCACCGTTGTTGGAGGCGGTGCTGTGGCCGCTGGTCAACGTGGTTTTGTTGGCCCCGCAGCGCCGTGCACCCAACCCTGACGCGAACCGACCGCTATGAGGGTGATTCGGGACATTGAGTCCGACATTCGCCGCTTCCGCTCGCGCATGGTGGTGGTGACGGGGGCGATTTTGGTGCTGTTTGCCTTGCTCTGCGTGCGCTTGTTTTATTTGCAAGTGGTGCGTTACGAAGAGTTCAACGCGCAAGCGGAAAACAACCGCACGGCCATCGTGCCCATCGTCCCCAACCGCGGCGTCATCATGGACCGCAACGGCATTGTGTTGGCGACCAATTATTCGGCCTACACGCTCGAAATCACCGCCTCCAAAGTGGTGCTACCGATCGAAGAAGTGATTGAGCAGCTGGCCGGCGTGATTGACATTCAGGCCCGCGACAAGCGACGTTTCAAAAAGCAGATGGGCGAGTCCAAGAGCTTTGAGTCGGTGCCCATTCGCAACCGTTTGAGCGACGAAGAGGTCGCACGCTTTGCCGCGCAGCGCTATCGCTTCCCCGGCGTCGACATCCGCGCACGCTTGTTTCGCAACTACCCCTATGGCCAACTGGCCAGCCATGTGATTGGCTATATCGGGCGCATCAACCCGGCGGAAAAAGGCAAGATTGAAGAGTCAGACGACGCGGGCAATTACCGGGGCACGGACTACATCGGCAAGCTGGGCGTCGAGCAAAGCTACGAAACGCAATTACACGGCACCACCGGTGTGCAAGAGATGGAAACCTCGGCGGGCGGCCGTGCGGTGCGTCGCCTGAGCAGCAGCCAGGCGATTCCCGGCAACAGCGTGGTGTTGTCCATTGACATCAAGTTGCAAAAGTTGGTGGAAGACTTGTTTGGCAATCGCCGTGGTGCCTTGGTGGCCCTTGACCCCAAGACGGGCGAAGTGTTGGCTTTCGTCAGCAAGCCAACGTTTGACCCCAACTTGTTTGTCGATGGCATTGACTCTGAGAACTGGCAAGCCTTGAACGAGTCCATCGACAAACCCTTGCTCAATCGTGCGCTGCGCGGCACCTACCCACCCGGCTCGACCTACAAGCCGTTCATGGCCTTGGCCGCTTTGCAATCGGGCAAGCGCGCTGAAAAAACCATCATTTCTGACCCCGGGTTCTTCATGTTCGGCAACCACCGTTTCCGTGACGACAAAGAAGGGGGTCATGGCGCGGTGGACATGTACAAATCCATCGTCGAGTCATGCGACACCTATTACTACACGCTGGCGCGTGACATGGGTGTGGACCTGATTTACGAGCAAATGCAGCCTTTGGGGTTTGGCCAAATCACGGGCATTGATATCTTGGGCGAGTCGCGTGGCGTGCTCCCTTCCACTGAGTGGAAGCGCACCACGTACAAGAAGCCTGAGCAGCAACGCTGGTACGCCGGCGAGACGATTTCTCTGGGCATCGGCCAAGGCTACAACAGCTTCACCATGCTGCAAATTGCCACCGCCATGGGTACCGTGGCGAACAACGGTTTGAAGATGAAGCCCCACTTGGTGCGCGAAGTGTTGGACGTGGAAACCAAGGCCTCTACACCGGTTGCCAAAGAGCCGGTGGCGCAACTGCCGCTGACGCCTGAGAACTTGGACGTGATCAAAAAGGCCATGATCGGCGTGAACCTAGAAGGCACATCGGCCACCAGTTTTGTGGGCGCGCCATATGTGAGCGCGGGTAAGACCGGCACTGCGCAGGTGTACACGGTGAAACAAAACGAAAAATACAACGCGTCCAGCGTCGATGAACGCATGCGCGACCATGCCTTGTTTGTGGCGTTTGCGCCAGCCGATGAACCCAAAGTGGCCTTGGCCATGGTGGTAGAGAACTCTGGTTTTGGGGCGCAAAACGCAGCGCCCATAGCCCGCCGTGTGTTTGACTTTGTCATCATGGGCCAGTACCCCTCGCTAGAAGACATTGAGGCGGTGCAAAAAGGCCAAGCCACGCGCCCATTGGGTAAGCCCCGTGCGGTAGCCGATGTGCCTTGGCCCCCTAAACCAAAAGAGCTGACCCCAGAAGAAGCCGCAGACGGGGCTGCTTCTCCAGTCAAGCCCGCGTCGGCGACTGCGCCCATCAAGTCTGCCTCAGCAGCCCATTCGGTCGTGGCACAAAAACCTGCGGCCAGCGCCCCGCGTTAACGTAAAAACGCGTCGTAGCTGGTTTTGCAGATCAGCGCACCTACCACCACGATGAACATGCCGCGCACAAAGCCTGCGCCATGCTGCAAGGCCATGCGCGTGCCCAACAAACTGCCGGCCACATTGGCCATGGCCATGGGCAAAGCCACGTGCCACCACACATGGCCTTTGTAAGTGAACAGCACGAGCGCCGCGATGTTGCTGGACAGGTTCAGTAGCTTGGCAGCCACCGAGGCGTTGAGGAAGTCGTAGCCCAACCAACGCACCAGCAAAAACACAAAGAAGCTGCCCGTGCCGGGGCCAAAAAAGCCGTCGTAAAACCCAATCGTCAATCCGATGGTGCAGGTGGCCCACAACTCGGCACGCGGCCCAAAGCGTGGCGTATGGTGGCGCCCCATGTCCTTGCGCATCAAGGTGTAGACCAGCACCACCAACAGCACGAGGGGCAACAGACGGCGCAAAAACGCGGGCGAGATTTGTGTCACCAGCCAAGCCCCTGCAAAAGCCGCCACCATGGTGACCGCTGCGGCGGGAAGCATGACGCGCCATTGAATCTGCACGCGGCGACTGTATTGCCACGTGGCAAAGGCCGTGCCCCAGACCGATGCGCTTTTGTTGGTACCAAACAAGGTGGCAGGCGCTGCGGAAGGGTAGGCGCTGAACAAGGCCGGCAGCAAAATCAAGCCGCCGCCACCCACGATGGCGTCCACAAAGCCCGCAAGCGCGGAGGCAAAGGTGGTGAATAAAAGTTCCATGTGGGGGATTGTGGTCTGAAAGATGTGTGCTTCAAAAGCAAAAGGCACCGGGGGTAACCAGTGCCTTTTTCAGTGTGACGCCCCTTAGGAAGCGTCTGTTGTATTTGTCTCCTCAGACCCTCGTGTCAACAACGCTGTACGCCGTTTCGAGTGACACAACTGTAAGCGCCGCACAGACGCATTTCGCCTAGGATTTTCCCTTGGGGACTAACCCACCCCGAGCCGCGTTGAAGTTCAGCCACGCTCCGCGTCGTGGGCTAGCCATTGCGCGGCCTTCTCGGCCAACATCAAGGTCGGGCTGTTGGTGTTGCCGCTGGTGATCGACGGCATGACGCTGGCGTCCACCACACGCAGGCCGCGCACCACACCGCCGCGCCCGTCGCGCACACGTAACTCGGGGTCCACCACCGCCATGGCATCGTCGATGCGCCACATGCGTGCCGTGCCCACAGGGTGGAAGATGGTGGTGGCAATGTCGCCCGCCAAGCGCGCCAAGTCTTCGTCAGTTTGGTATTGCACCCCTGGCTTGTATTCCTCGGGCTGGTACTTGGCCAACGCAGGCTGGGCTGCAATGCGGCGCGTCACACGCAGTGAATCGGCGGCCACTTGGCGGTCTGCATCTGTGCTCAAGTAGTTGGGTGCGATCTTGGGCGCGTCTGCAAAGTTCGCACTCGTGAGGTGGACCGTGCCCCGGCTGGTCGGGTTCAGGTTACACACGCTGGCGGTGAAGGCGGGGAAGCTGTGCAGGGGTTCGCCAAAGGCATCCAAGCTCAGCGGCTGTACGTGGTACTCGAGGTTGGGGTGGGGCTGGTCAGGGCTGCTGCGGGTGAAGGCGCCTAGTTGGGACGGCGCCATGCTCATGGGGCCGCTGCGTTTGAAAGCGTATTCCAAACCAATCTTGGCTTTGCCCCACCAGCTGTTGGCCAAGGTGTTGAGTGTGTCGACACCTTGTACTTTGAAGACCGAGCGAATTTGCAAATGGTCTTGCAAATTGGCGCCAACGCCAGGCAAGTCAATGACCGGCTCAATGCCGTGTTGCTTGAGCAGGTCCGCTGGGCCAAGCCCCGAGAGTTGCAAGATCTGCGGCGTGCCAATGGCGCCCGCACTCAACACCACCGCGTGTTTGGCGGTGGCACTCACGTAAGCGTTGCCGGTCCACACCTCTACGCCTGTGCAATGTTGTGTGCCGTCAGACTCGGTGCGCATGACCAGTTTGGCCACGTGCGCAGACGACCACAACTCAAAGTTCGGGCGTGCGTAGCAAGTCGGGCGAATGAAGGCTTTGGCTGTGTTCCAGCGCCAGCCACTTTTTTGGTTCACCTCAAAGTAGCCCACACCTTCGTTGCTGCCTTGGTTGAAATCATCGGTGGCGGGAATGCCGGCTTGCACGGCGGCTTGTGCAAACGCATCGAGCACGTCCCAGCGCAAGCGCTGTTTCTCGACCCGCCATTCGCCGCCTGCGGTGTGGTGGCGCAAGGTTTCGCCGTACACCGTGCTGTCGGCCAGCAACACGCTGCTGCGTTCGCCTTTGGCACCGTGCATCGCGTTGGCGCCTGCATGGTGGTCTTCGTGCAATTTGAAATAGGGCAGCGCGTTGTCCCAACGCCAGCGTGCATCGCCGGTGATGTCGGCCCATTGGTCATAGTCACGCGCTTGGCCGCGCATGTAAATCATGCCGTTGATGCTGGAGCAGCCGCCCAACACCTTGCCGCGCGGGTAGCGCAAGCTGCGGCCATTTAGTCCTGCGTCGGGTGCGGTGTTGTAGAGCCAATCGGTGCGTGGGTTGCCAATGCAATACAGGTAACCCACAGGAATGTGCACCCAGTGGTAATCGTCTTTGCGACCCGCTTCGATGAGCAACACGCGTTTGCTGGCATTGGCGCTCAGACGGTTGGCCAACAAGCAGCCAGCCGTGCCTGCGCCGACGATGATGTAGTCAAACTGGGTGTCGCTCATGCAGATGTCTCAAGTCTTTGTGGTTGTGTGCATGGATGGTAGCTTGAGCTTGTTGTCCGCTTGCCGTCGCAATTGCAGTTGCAGTTGCAGTTGTCAGTGAAGGGGCGGGCTGGGGCAATGTGTTTTGCTCCTCGTCTGCTTCGCATCCGAATGTCGCTGCAATACACCGCCCCAGCCCGCCCCTTCACTGACAACATGGGCCGCGCTGCTTACGCAGCATTGGTCCATGCATATCGTGTGCGTCAGTACCTGTGCACGTCAGAGCGCCCTTGCGTTTGTGGCGGTAGATTGGGGTGGCATGTTGCAGCGACAAAGTTACTTAGACGTGGGCATCACAAACTCAGCGCCCTTACCAATGCTCTCAGGCCAACGCTGCATGACGCTCTTTTGCTTGGTATAGAAGCGCACACCCTCTTCGCCGTACGCGTGCATGTCGCCAAACAAGCTCTTCTTCCAACCGCCAAAGCCGTGCCATGCCATGGGCACGGGAATTGGCACGTTGATGCCCACCATGCCTACTTGGATGTGGCGCGAGAACTCACGGGCCACGTTGCCGTCGCGGGTGAAGCAGCTCACACCGTTGCCAAACTCGTGGGCGTTGATCAGGTCTACCGCTTGCGCCAAGTCGGCAACACGCAGGCAGCTCAGCACGGGGCCGAAGATTTCTTCTTTGTAGATGCGCATGTCGGGAGTGACGTTGTCAAACAGTGTGCCGCCCATCCAAAAACCGTCTTGGCAGCCTTCGCCAGCAGTCGCGCCGTCAAAGTTGCGGCCGTCCACCAGTAAACGTGCGCCTTCTTTCACGCCTTGTTCGATGTAGCCGGTGATGCGCTTGTGCGCCACGTCGGTCACGATGGGACCCATTTCGGCAGCGAGGTTGGTGCCGTTCAAGACCTTCAAGGTTTTGGTGCGTTCAATCAGTTTGGGCATGAGGCGCTCGGCCACATCGCCCACCAACACGGCCACGCTGATGGCCATGCAACGCTCGCCTGCTGAGCCGTAGGCCGCGCCAATCAAGGCATCCACCGCTTGGTCGATGTCGGCATCGGGCATGACCACCATGTGGTTCTTCGCGCCGCCTAAAGCCTGTACGCGCTTGCCGTGGTGGGCGCCCGTCTCATAAATATAGTTGGCGATGGGAGTGGAGCCCACAAAGCTCACTGCTTTCACGTCGGGGTGAACCAGCAAAGCGTCGACCGCTTCTTTGTCGCCTTGCACCACGTTGAACACGCCGTCAGGCAAGCCCGCTTGTTTGAGCAACTCGGCGATGAACAAAGCGGCTGAGGGGTCAATCGGGCTAGGCTTCAAGACAAAGGTGTTGCCGGCGGCAATGGCCACAGGGAACATCCATGCGGGCACCATGACGGGGAAGTTAAAGGGCGTGATACCCGCCACCACGCCGAGGGGCTGGCGCATGGTCCAGTTGTCGATGCCGGTGGAGACTTGCTCGGTGAAGTCACCCTTGAGCAGTTGTGGAATACCGGTGGCGAACTCGACGATGTCGATGCCGCGGCTCACCTCACCTTGCGCGTCGGTGAACACCTTGCCGTGCTCGGCGGTGATGATGCGGGCCAAGTTGTCTTTGTGTTGGTTCATCAGTTCCAAGAACTTGAACATCACGCGGGCGCGGCGCAGGGGTGGGGTGTCGGCCCAAGCAGGAAAAGCTTTTTGTGCAGCGGCCACAGCGGCGTTCACGTCAGCCACATTGGCCAAGCTCACGTGGCCTGTGACGGCACCCGTGGCGGGGTTGTATACGGGCTGCGTGCGGGTGCTGCTGCCGTTGGCAACGGCGCCGTTGATGTGATGGGCGATGTGAGCGGCTTGGGTCATGGTGTGTCTCGTGGTGTGGGAAAGATGGGGCAGTGTAGGCAGGGCTTACTCAAGGGGCAAGCGCGAAAGCTTGAATTGATTGTTCAAAATAGTGAACAATCAAGCCATGAACGAGCAAAAAATCAGTGAGCTGTGGCACCACCTGCATTGGCTCAGCGTGTTGGCCCAGCAGGGCAGCTTCACTGCCGCTGCCGCACGCCTAGGTGTGAGCAAAGCGGCGATGAGCCAGCGCATTGCTGAGCTAGAGCGTGCCGCCCGCGTGCCTCTGGTGCAGCGCACCACACGCAGCGTGCGCTTGACCGAAGCGGGCCAGCGCTTGGTGGACGACACCCGCGCCTCGTTTGAGCAGATTGAACAGAGCTTTGCCCAAGTGCGCGATTTGGCCGGTGTGCCCAGCGGCTTGCTGCGCGTGACGGCGCCTGTGGCCTTTGCGCGCCAACAGCTCGCGCCGCGTGTGGCCGACTTTTTGCGCCAGTACCCCGAGGTGCGCTTGGAGCTGGACATGTCGGACCGACTCAGCAGCTTGGCCACCGAGGGGTTTGACTTGGCCATCCGCCACACCGCCCGTCCGCCCGACACGCATGTGGCGTGGGTGCTGTGCAGCACCCATTCGGTGTTGGTGGCCAGCAAAGCCTATTTGCGCCGCGCCGGTACGCCACAAACGCCAGCCGATTTGCACGCGCACAACTGCTTGCACTACCTGCGCGCGCAGGACACGCCCACGTGGACACTTGCGCGTGTGACACCCAAAGCACAAGCCGAGCGCATCACCGTGGCTGTGACGGGCCAACTCGCCGCCAACAACAGCGAGGCCTTGCGCGAGGCAGCGTTGACGGGTTTGGGTATTGCGTTGCTGCCGGACTTCAGCGCGCAAGCTGCGCTGCAACAGGGCAAATTGGTGCAGGTGTTGCCCGACTGGAAGCCCGTGGGCGCATTTGCCGAGCAGTTGTATGCCATTCGACCCTATTCACCCCATGTGCCGCGTGCGGTGACAGCGTTTGTGGACTACTTACGCACCGCGTTGGCGGCTGGATTTGCCGCTTCATGATGCAGCAACCCCAGGGTGGTGTAGCGAGTCATATCGACAGATCTCCTTTTTGTTGACGAATGTCATCTTGGGAACCGTACATTGGGTTTGTACTGCAACAACAAGTTGTTTAATATGAACTTTCAGAAATGTCGAGGAGAGCCTATATGTCCGTCAATCTAATCGCCTCAGATGGCTTCGAATGCCCCGCTTACGTGGCCCATCCCAAAGGTGCGCCCAAGGGGGCTGTGGTGGTGGTGCAAGAAATTTTTGGTGTGAACCCACACATCCGCGAAGTGGCCGATGGCTATGCCGCCCAAGGTTATTTGGCCGTGGCGCCCGCCACCTTTCAGCGCGTCAAACATGGCGTGGTGTTGGGCTACACGCCTGACGACATGCAAGCCGGCTCAGCACTCAAAGCGGCGGTCGAGGCCATGCCTGCGCCTGGCGTGATGGCCGATATTCAAGCGGCCGTGGACTACGCGGCCAAGACCAGCGGTGGCAAAGTGGGCATCGTCGGTTACTGCTGGGGGGGCTTGCTCACCTGGCGCTCGGCGGCGTTGGTGAAAGGCGTGCGTGCTGCGGTGGCCTACTACGGCGGTGGCACCACGACGGATGAGGAAATTGCCCGTCACCCCAACTGCCCCGTGTTGGCGCATTATGCCGACGATGACCATTGGATTCCCTTGGAGACGGTGGAGAAATTCAAACACGCCCACCCTGAGGTCGAGCTTTATTTGTACCCCGCGCATCACGGATTTAACTGTGACCACCGAGGTTCTTATCACGAGGCGTCTGCCAAGCTGGCGCTAGAACGCACCTTGGCTTTCTTTGCCAAGCATTTGCGATAGGCGTTATGGGGCTTGGCTGCCGCGGGCACGTCGTAGTGCGCTCGTGGCGGCATGAAACAAGGCCACCACCACAAAGCACCCCATGAAGTCACCAAACGCCATGGCGGCGCTTTTTTGCCAGAGATCTTCTTGGGTGGTGACGCCTTGTGTGAGGTATAGCAGGTTGTGCACGATGCCGTTGAGCACGCTGGCGGCCATCGACAGCAGCACGATGTGGTGGTAGCGCAGGTTGCGCAAGTCTTGGCGGATGTGTAGCAAGCGCAGCAAGCTGAAGGCGGCGATGGGGTAAGTCATCAGGCTCACGAAGGCGAAGTAGACGATAGACGCCAAGGACTGGTCGGGCCAAATGCCTGCGCCTAAATAAATGCCAACGACCAACAGCCCGATGATGGCGGGCAAGCGCCCAACCAACACGGCCAGTAACTTCACGCCTGCGGGCAAAAACAACAAGCTGATGCCTGCCGAATACACAAACAGGTCGTCAAAGTATTGGTTCAGCCGAAATGACAAACTGAACAGCAAGCCCGAAATCACAGCCGTTGCGATGTGCGTCCAGCGTATTTCGGGCAATCGCATCATGACAAACCGTGCAGTTTTTTAGCCGCGTCGATGGCGAAATAGGTGAGCACACCGTCTGCGCCTGCGCGTTTGAAGGCGAGTAGGCTTTCCATCATCACCGCGTCGTGGTCGAGCCAGCCGTTTTGCGCGGCGGCTTTGAGCATGGCGTATTCGCCGCTCACTTGGTAGGCAAAGGTCGGTACTTTGAATTCGTCTTTCACGCGGCGCACCACGTCGAGGTAGGGCATGCCGGGTTTGACCATCACCATGTCCGCGCCTTCGGCGATGTCCAAAGCCACTTCGCGCAGGGCTTCATCGGTGTTGCCGGGGTCCATTTGGTAGACCTTTTTGTCGCTCTTGCCGAGGTTGGCGGCAGAGCCCACGGCGTCACGGAACGGACCATAAAACGCGCTGGCGTATTTGGCGCTGTAGGCCATGATGCGGGTGTGGATATGGCCTTTTACTTCGAGGGCTTGGCGAATCGCGCCAATCCTGCCGTCCATCATGTCGCTGGGCGCCACGATGTCCACGCCGGCGTCGGCTTGGGTCATGGCTTGCTTGACCAGCATGGCGGTGGTTTCGTCGTTGAGGATGTAACCGGTGTCGTCTAGCAACCCGTCTTGGCCGTGGCTGGTGAAGGGGTCAAGCGCCACGTCGGTCATCACGCCCAATTCAGGGAAGCGTTTTTTCAATTCGCGAACAACGTGAGGCACCAAACCATCGGGGTTGGTGGCTTCCATGCCGTCGGGTGTTTTGAGGTGGCCGCTGATGACGGGAAACAGCGCCATCACGGGGATGCCAAGCTTGACGCACTGTTCGGCCACGGGCAGCAACAGGTCCAAGCTTAGGCGTTCGACGCCGGGCATGGAGCCCACGGCTTCGCGGCGCTTGTCGCCTTCAAGCACGAAGACGGGGTAAATCAGGTCGTTCACGCTCAAGGCATGTTCGCGCACCAAGCGGCGGGTGAAGTCATCGCGGCGCAAGCGGCGCGGGCGGTTGGCGGGGAAGGGGGCAAAAGGGTGTTGCATGGTTGAAATTGTGCCCGTTTGTGTGCAGCTAAACTGATCACATGCTTTGGATCAAATCTTTTCACATCATCTTCGTTGCCAGCTGGTTTGCGGGCTTGTTTTACTTACCTCGGATTTTTGTGAATTTGGCGCTGGTAGCGCCTGAATCCGAAGCCGAAGAGGCGCGCTTGCTGCTAATGGCGCGCAAGCTGATGCGCTTCACCACGCTGCTGATGTTGCCCGCGGTGGCTTTGGGCTTGGTGCTTTGGCTGTATTACGGCATAGGCTTTGGCCCCGGCAATGGTTGGATGCACGCCAAGTTGACCATCGTGCTGCTGGCGCTGGGTTACCACCACGGCTGCGGCCGATTGCTGCGCAAGTTTGAGACCCACACCAACACGCGTAGCCACATTTGGTACCGCTGGTTCAATGAGATCCCGGTGGTCTTACTGACCGTTGCTGTGATCTTGGTGGTCGTCAAACCTTTCTAAAAAGCGGGTGGCCCATGCGTAAAACCTCCGCTTGGCCTCTGTCGCAAATCTGCGTGGCGTTGATCATCTACGCCAGCTTGTATCCGTTTGACCAGTGGCGTGACCAAGGCATTGCACCGTGGGCATTTTTGACGGCGCCTTGGCCCAAGTATTGGACCGGGTTTGACGTGGTCTCCAACGTCTTGGGCTACGCCCCCCTCGGTTTCTTTTTGA
>CANBWY010000032.1 GCA_947373245.1 Comamonadaceae bacterium | reverse complement strand
TTCGACTTTGGCGCATGTGTTCAACCATGCAACTCACCATCGCGGACAAATCACTGCAGCCCTCACGCACATGGGCTATGACTGTCCCGAGCTCGATATGGTGTACTTTTTGCAATCAGAACAGGTAGGCAAAGTATGAGTGCTCTGACCATCACTGACCAAGGTGCAATTCGCACCATTACTCTGTGTCGCCCCGACGTGCGTAACGCCTTCAACGATGAAGTGATTGCCGAGTTGAAAACCGCTTTCACCGAAGCTGGCCTTGCCCCCGATGTGCGCTGCGTGGTGCTGGCGGCAGAAGGCCCCGCGTTTTGCGCAGGCGCAGACCTGAAATGGATGCGTCGCATGGCCGACTACACGCGCGATGAAAACTTGGCCGATGCGGGCCAACTCGCCGCCATGCTGCGTGCGATTTACGAATGCCCAAAGCCGACCATCGCCCGTGTGCAAGGCGATGTGTTTGCGGGTAGCTTGGGGCTAGTCGCTGCCTGCGACATGGCGGTGAGTGTGGATACCGCCACTTACTGCCTGAGTGAAGTGAAGTTGGGCCTCATCCCTGCCACGATCAGTCCCTATGTGATTCGCGCCATGGGCGCACGCGCCTCGCATCGCTATTTCTTAACGGCCGAGCGTTTCAGCGCTGCTGAGGCGCATCGCATTGGCCTCGTGCATGAGGTGGCGACTGCGGATGCGCTGTATGCCAAAGTGGCTGAACTCACACAAGCTTTGGTGAATGCCAGTCCCCACGCCGTGCGCGCCTGTAAACGCTTGGTGCAAGACGTGGCCGAGCGCGAGATGGACGACGCTTTGGTGGCGCATACCGTGGCGGGCATTGCCGACATTCGTTCAAGTGCTGAAGGCAAAGAGGGCGTGCAGTCCTTCTTGCAAAAACGCAAACCCAACTGGCTGCTTTGACGTGACTTACGTCGCTTGACCCTTCGCTATTTCACGCCTCGCCTTGAACTCAGAAAGACAACCTGTCATGTTCCAAAAAATTCTCATTGCCAACCGTGGCGAAATCGCCTGCCGAGTTGCCGCAACAGCAAAGCGCATGGGTATCAAAACCGTGGCCGTGTATTCGGACGCCGACGCACAAGCCAAGCACGTGCAGGTGTGTGACGAGGCAGTGCACATCGGGGGCAGCGCACCCAAAGACAGCTACTTGCGTTGGGAGCGCATCTTGCAAGCGGCCAAAGACACGGGCGCGCAAGCGGTGCATCCGGGCTACGGCTTTTTGAGCGAGAACGAAGACTTCGCCAAAGCCTGTGCCGCTGCGGGCTTGGTGTTCATTGGCCCACCCGCCTCCGCCATTTTGGCGATGGGGCTGAAAGCCGAATCCAAACAACTCATGGAAAAAGCCGGTGTGCCCTTGGTGCCCGGCTACCACGCGGCGGACCAAGACCCTGCGTTGTTGCAACGCGAAGCCGACCGCATTGGCTACCCTGCGCTCATCAAAGCCAGCGCAGGTGGCGGCGGCAAAGGCATGCGCGTGGTCAACAGCAGTTCCGAGTTTGCCGATGCACTGGCCAGCTGCAAACGCGAAGCCATCAACAGCTTTGGCGACGATGCGGTGTTGATTGAAAAATACGTGCAACGCCCACGTCACATTGAAATTCAGGTGTTTGGCGATTCGCACGGCAACTGCGTGTATTTGTTTGAGCGCGATTGCTCGGTGCAGCGCCGCCACCAAAAAGTGTTGGAAGAAGCGCCCGCACCTGGCATGACCGACGCCTTGCGCAAGCAAATGGGCGAGGCTGCTGTGGCCGCAGCCAAGGCCGTGAACTATGTGGGTGCGGGCACGGTGGAATTCATCGTCGAGCAAACGGGCTACGACAGCCCCGAGTCCATGAAGTTTTTCTTCATGGAGATGAACACCCGCTTGCAGGTGGAGCATCCGGTGACCGAAGCCATCACCGGCCTCGACTTGGTGGAGTGGCAATTGCGCGTGGCCAGCGGCGAGCCGCTGCCTTTGCAGCAAAGCGACTTGCGCATTCACGGCCACGCCATCGAAGCGCGCATTTGCGCCGAGAACCCTGACAACAACTTCTTGCCTGCCACCGGCACCTTGGCGGTATACCGCAAGCCCAGGTGCAGCAGCTTTGAAATCAGCGACAAGCATTTGGGTGTCCGCATCGACGACGGCGTGCGCGAGGGCGACACCATCAGCCCGTTTTACGACTCGATGGTGGCCAAGCTCATCGTGCATGGCGACACGCGCGCGCAAGCGCTGGCGCGTTTGGATGAGGCGCTATCGCAAACCCGCATCGTGGGCTTGACGACCAATGTGCAGTTCTTGCGTCACATCATTCGCACCGATTCATTTGCCACGGCCAAGCTCGACACGGCGCTGATTCCACGTGAAGAAAAAGCGTTGTTCGCGCAAGAGCCTTTGGGCCTCGCGCTGACGGCGGCTGCGGTGGTGGCGAACACGCTGCACCGTGAACGGGCGCTGAAAGGCCATGACCCTTTCAGCAGCCGCGATGGCTGGCGCGCCTATGGCGTGGCCACCCGCAACTTTGGTTTTGTGTTCCATGGCGCGTCGTACAACGCGGTGTTGACCTATGCGCACGACGGCAATTTGCAACTGTGCGTGGCCGATGTAGACGGCGAGGTGTCTGGCACTTTGGCATACCGCGAAGACGGCGACGTGTTGCGCATCAGCTTTGCAGGTCAACACGCGCGCGTGCAAGTGTTCCATGAGCTGCAAGGCCATGAGGAGGTGGCCCATGTGTTCGCCCCGCAGGGGGCCACGCGCATCACCGTGGTCGATGCTTTGGCTCATGCCGGCGAGGTGCAAGAGGCCGGTGGCCGCTTGACCGCCCCCATGCCCGGTAAGGTGGTGTCGTTTGCGGTTGCCGCAGGTGACAAAGTCAAGGCGGGTCAGCCCTTGGCCGTCATGGAAGCGATGAAAATGGAGCACACCATTGCCGCACCAACGGATGGTGACGTGTTGGAGCTGCTCTACGCGCCGGGTGACCAAGTGGCCGAAGGCGCTGAACTCTTGAAATTGAAAGTGTGACCATGTTGACCTCTTTGCCGCATCGCGTACGTTTGATTGATGTCGGGCCGCGCGATGGCCTGCAAAACGAAAAGCAACCCGTGCCTGCCGCCGTCAAGGTGGAGCTGGTGCACCGCTTGCAAGCGGCGGGGCTGAAAGAAATTGAAGTCACCAGTTTTGTCAGCCCGAAGTGGGTGCCGCAAATGGCAGACAACGCCGAGGTGATGGCGGGCATTCACCGCGAGCCGGGTGTGCGTTACTCGGTGCTCACGCCCAACCTACAAGGCTTTGAAGCTGCGTTGAAATCAAAGCCGGACGAGATCGTCGTTTTCGCAGCGGCCAGCGAAGCCTTCAGTCAAAAGAATATCAACTGTTCGATTGCCGAAAGCATCGAGCGATTCGCGCCTGTGGTCAAAGCGGCACGCGATGCGGGCATCGCCGTGCGCGGCGCGATGAGCTGTACCGTGGGCTGCCCGTACGAGGGCGAGATTGCGCCTGAGCGTGTGGGCTACCTTGCCGGTTTGATGAAGGGCATTGGCATTCAACGCGTGGACGTGGCGGACACCATTGGCGTGGGCACCCCACGCAAGGTGCAAGCAGCCTTGGAGGCCACGCTCAAGCATTACGCGCTCAACGATGTGTCGGGCCATTTTCACGACACCTACGGTCAAGCGCTCGTCAACACCTTGGCTGCTTTGCAAATGGGCGTGTGGAACTTTCAGTCGTCAGTGGCGGGTTTGGGCGGCTGCCCCTATGCCAAAGGCGCGACGGGCAATGTGGCCACCGAAGACGTGGTGTACATGATGCATGGCATGGGCATTGACACAGGCATTGACCTCGACTTGTTGATTGACGCAGGCGTTTTCATCAGTGAGGCCTTGGGCCGCAAACCCAATTCCCTCGTGTCGCGCGCGGTTTTGAACAAACGCGCTGCTTGAACGGCAGGCCCTCGCTGACAATGCAAGCCATGTGTGGAAGCGAACTCACCCCCAAACCCTTAGGCCTCACGCCGGCTGACTTGCGTTTGCAAGCGCAGGCGGCGCGCGTGTTGCAAGGCAGCGATGTGCCGCCGTCGCCGTGCATCTCGGTGTGCCGCATGTCAGATGACACCACGTATTGCGAAGGCTGCTGGCGCACGTTGGATGAAATTGGTGGTTGGGGGCAACGCGCCCCTGACGACAAACGCTTGGTGTGGGCGTTGATTCGAGAGCGCTTGGCCGCGCATGCGCTCGCCTCGTAAGGCTTTGCTCCAGGATGCTTCCTATGAAAACCATCACTTGTTACCTCGATTTCATTTCACCCTATGCCTACCTCGCGTTTGAGGCCTTGCCCCAAAGCTTGATGGGCGTGAGTCACCGCATGGTTTACAAGCCGGTGTTGTTTGTCGCCATGCTCAAACACCATGGCCAACTGGGCCCCGCTGAAATAGCGGGCAAGCGTGAGTGGACCTACCGTCAAGTGCTGTGGCAAGCCAAACAACTGGGGGTGCCTTTAGACATGCCCCAAGCGCATCCGTTCAAACCGATGGCCTTGTTGCGCTTGGCCGTGGCGTGTAGCCCTGACGGTGAGCCCAACCGCTATGTGTGCGAAACCATTTTCAAGCACGTGTGGCAAGGGGGTGCAGCCGCAGATGACGCCACGCGTCTGCAAGCCTTGACACAGCAACTTGCTCCGCAGCGTTCGGTGGATTCGCAAGAAGTCAAAGACCATCTCAAAGCCAACACCGAAGCCGCCATTGCCTGTGGCGTGTTTGGCGTGCCCACCTTCTGTGTGGATGACAAAGTGTTTTGGGGCTTAGACGCGTTGCCCATGATGCGGGCTTACCTTGATGGCGATCCATGGTTTGACGCGGCGTGGGACGCTGCCGCAAGCATCCAGCAAGGCGTGAAGCGTTGAATATAGGCATTGCCATGACAATGCCTTATGCCCAACGCTTTTAACTTCTCCGCCTCCCCGTTTGATTGCTTAACGACGGACGAGCAGCGCCTCGTGCGCGACAGTGTGGACGTGGCGTATTACCCTGAGGGCGAGGTCATCCTCGACGTGGGGACAGCCCCCACCCACTTGTTTGTGATCATCAAAGGCTTTGTCACGCAGTACGACGACGATGAAGTCATCACCACCTATGGCCCCGACGACACCTTTGATGGTCGTGGTTTGGTGGCGGGTAAAACCAGCAGCAAATTTATTGCGCAAGAAGAGGTGGTGGCTTATCAGTTGGCACGCCAAACGGTGACCGATTTGATTGCCAGCAACGCCACGTTTGGGGCGTTGTTGTTTTCCGATTTAAGCAACAAACTCACCGCGTTGTCACAGCGCCAAAGCCAACATGAATTGCAGTCGCTCACCTTGTCGCGTGTGGATGAGGCTTTTGTGCGCCCCCCGCATTTTGTGGAGATGGACACCGACGTGTTGTCCGTCGTCAAGGTCATGCAAGCGCAGCGCACCGCCAGCGTGTTGGTGCGCGACCGTGCCACCACGCCTGAGCGGTTTGGGATCTTCACCGCCAAAACTTTACAACGCGCTATCTTGACGGATATCCCCTTGGCGCAGCAAAAGGTGGGGCCGCTCTCTAACTTTGAACTCATCACCATCCAGCCATCCGACCAAGTGGGGGATGCCCTGGCCTTGATGCAACGCCACCGGGTCCATCGTTTGGTGGTGATGGATGGGGCGCGCGTGTCGGGGGTGCTTGAGGCACTCGATTTGTTCAGCTTTTTATCGAACCACTCGCACCTCATCATGGTGCAAGTGGAGGCCGCGACTGATATTGCCGGGTTGGCACAAGCGGCTGCACAAATCACGCGGATGGTGATTTCCTTGCAACGCAGTGGCACCCGCGTGAGTTTGATTGCCCGCTTGGTGCAAGACTTGAATGCCCGCTTGTTTGAACGCGCGTGGCAGCTGATCGCGCCGCCCGACTTGGTGGCCAACAGTTGCTTGTTCGTCATGGGCAGCGAGGGCCGCGGTGAGCAGCTGCTCAAGACCGACCAAGACAACGGCCTCATCCTGCGCGATGGCTACCCAGCCCCAGCCAACCTAGACGCGATTTGCCAAACTTTCTCGGAAGCGCTTTCGGCTTTTGGGTATCCCGAATGCCCAGGACGCATCATGGTGAACAACCCGATGTGGCGCAAAACGGCGTATGACTTTGGGCAAATGGTGCAGCAATGGTTGCTCATGCCCGATGTCGATAGCTTGATGAATTTGGCCATCTTCCTCGATGCCCATGCCGTGTGTGGCGATGCGCATTTGTTGGCGCAAGCACAGCAGGCCCTCATGCGTTTGGCGACCGACAACGATGCCATGTTGGCCCGCTTTGCCGCCTCCATCGACGCCTTTGGCAACAGCCAAGGCTGGTGGAACCGTCTGTTGGGGCTGGACGATCAACAAGGGTTGCACCTCAAGAAAGAAGGCATCTTTCCGTTGGTTCATGGCGTGCGCAGTTTGGCGCTGGCCGAGCACCTGCAAGAGACCAGCACCACGGCGCGCATCGATGCGTTGGTGGCCAAGAACGTCATCACGCCAGAGTTGGGCGCTGACCTCACACAGAGCTTGCACTTCATGATGGGCCTCAAGCTCAACGCAGGCGTGACGGAGATGGAGACGTTGCGCCCCGTGTCTGGCTTGGTCAACGTGGGCAAGCTCTCGACCTTGGAGCGGGACTTGCTCAAAGACGCGCTCGGGGCGGTCAAACATTTCAAGACCTTGTTGCGCCATCGCTTCAAGCTCGACGTGCTCTGATGCAGTCGCTGCATACCCCGCCTCGTTGGTGGCGCACACTCAAACGCGAGTGGCTCATTTACCACTTGGGCTTGCCGGAGTTCCGATTCATGTTCGATGAGCCGCCGCCCAACGAGTGGGTCTCGTTGGATTGCGAGACCACGGGGCTGAATGTGGGCACGGATGAAATTATTTCCATTGGCGCGGTGCGCATCGTGGGCAATACCATCATGACGAGCGAACGCTTGGAGTTGCTGGTGCGTCCCGAGCGTGGCGTGTCTGCGGACAGCGTGCGTATCCACCGCTTGCGTGAGCAAGATGTGGCACAAGGCTTGCCAATTGACGAGGCCATGAAGCTACTCATGCGCTTCATCGGCAGCCGCCCTTTGGTGGGTTACTTTTTAGAGTTTGATGTGGCGATGTTGAACAAGGCCATTTGGCCTATTCTTGGGCAGCGGTTGCCCCAGCCCAAGATCGAAGTCTCGGCGCTTTATTACGACTACAAATTTCGCCAAATGATGCCGTATGAGCAGCAAACCAACCCCGACATTGATCTGCGCTTCGCCACGTTGATGACGGATTTGGATTTGCCAGTACGCGAGGCGCATGACGCGTTGAACGACGCGGTGATGGCCGCCATGGCCTTCATCAAGTTGCGCCGGTTACGCGGCGACTAATTTCTCTTTGGGCTGTCGCGCGCTGGGGTTGGCAGACGTAAAAAAAGCCGGACAGCCCGTGAAGGCTGTCCGGCTTTTTCGCAGAGCGCACAAGGCGCTCTAGCGAGTCGCAGATCAGTGACCCGAAGCGCCCGAAGCGCCGTAGCCAGTTTCTGAACGCACTTGTTGTGCCGCAAATGCTGCACGCTCGTTCGTGGCGTCTTGGCTGCGGTCAAGCATCGAGAACAACCAGATGCCCACGAAACCGATGGTCATCGAGAACAAGGCGGGTGAAGCGTAAGGGAACCATGCCGAGCCTTTGGCGTTGCCCAGGGTGGCTTCCCACACAGAAGGCGACACCACGGTCAAAGCGACGGAAGAGATCAGACCCAAGAAGCCGCCAATCACGGCACCTTTGGTCGTGCAGTCTTTCCACAGCACCGACATGAACAACACGGGGAAGTTAGCCGACGCAGCAATCGCGAAAGCCAAGGCCACCATGAAGGCGATGTTTTGCTTTTCAAACGCAATACCCAACACCACGGCAATGATGCCGAGGGCGATGGTGGTGATGCGAGAGACACGCAATTCAGCCGCGCTGTCGGCATTGCCCTTCTTGAACACCGTGGCGTACAAGTCGTGTGACACAGCGGATGCGCCAGACAAGGTCAAGCCAGCCACCACAGCCAAAATGGTTGCGAAAGCCACCGCAGAGATGAAGCCGTAGAACACGTCGCCGCCCACCGTCTTCGCGACCAGCACAGCAGCCATGTTGGCTGTACCTGCACCGCCTTTGATGACGCCTTTGGCCACATCAGCCATCTCGGGGTTGGTCAAGACCAAAGTGATCGCACCAAAACCGATGATGAAGATCAGCACATAGAAGTAGCCGATCCAAGTGGTCGCCCACAACACAGACTTACGCGCTTCTTTGGCATCAGGTACCGTGAAAAAGCGCATCAAGATGTGTGGCAAACCAGCCGTACCGAACATCAAAGCCATACCGAAAGAGATGGCAGAGATCGGGTCCTTGATGAAGCCGCCTGGGCCCATGATGGACAAACCAGCTTTGTCTGGGTCGATGGCGGTTGCCGTGGCCAGTGCAGCAGAGGCAGCGGCTTGTGCTTCAGGTGTCGTGGCCAATGCAGCAGAGGCAGCGGCAGCAGCCATGGCGGCTTCTTTTGCGTTCGCGGCGATCATGGCTTTCACGACCACGCCTTTGGCAAACAAAGCTTCAGGGCTGAAACCAAACTGAGCCAACACCATGACGGCCATGAAGGTCACGCCAGCGAGCAACATGCACGCCTTGATGATCTGCACCCATGTTGTGGCAGTCATGCCGCCGAACAACACGTACACCATCATCAATGCGCCCACGATGACCACAGCCATCCAGTATTCCAAACCGAACAGCAACTTGATGAGCTGGCCAGCGCCAACCATTTGTGCGATCAGATAGAACGCCACCACAACCAACGTGCCAGAAGCAGCGAAGGCGCGGATTGGGGCTTGCTTGAAGCGGTAGCCTGCCACGTCAGCAAATGTGAATTTGCCCAAGTTGCGCAGACGCTCGGCCATCAAGAACGTGATCACGGGCCAACCTACAAGGAAGCCGATGGAGTAGATCAAACCGTCATAGCCCGATGCCATCACGGCAGCGGAAATACCGAGGAACGAAGCGGCCGACATGTAGTCGCCGGCAATCGCCAAACCGTTTTGGAAGCCGGTGATGCCGCCACCTGCGGTGTAGAAGTCAGCGGCTGATTTGGTTTTAGAAGCGGCCCATTTGGTGATCCAAAGTGTGCCGGCCACAAAAACCGCGAACATGCCAATGGCCGTCCAGTTGGTGGCTTGTTTGGCGGTTTGGCCCACATCGCCACCGGCTGCCATGGCTGCGCCACAAGCCGCGAAGGCCAGCAGTGCGGTCAAAAGAGTAGAAAACTTTTTCATCGGGTGGCGTCCTTCAAAATTTCTTTGGTCAGCGCATCGAATTCGCTGTTGGCGCGATTCACGTAGATGGCGGTGATCACAATCGTGAACACGATGACACCCATGCCCAAAGGAATACCGACGGTTGTGACGCCTGCTCCGACGGGCTGTGCGAGGAAAGGTTTGTTAAATGCAATCAATGCGATGTAGCCGTAGTACACGACCAACATCAACACGGCGAGGAGCCAACCGAAGCCATTGCGCTTGGCGCGCAACTCTTTGTACTTCGGGTGGTTCTGGATCTTGTCGACCACTGGATCACTCATTGTTTATCTCCCATTAGGGTTATGAAAAAGCGCAAGAAGAACGAATTCTTCATTGACCAAGCCATTGTGAGAACGGGGACTGACCAAGTCCTTACGCGCACGTCCTACAAAAAAGCAGTTCTCAGAGGAGAATGCTTAAAAATTAAGCATGTTTTCATGGCGTAAACCCCTATGCTTTTTTAGTCATAGATCGCAAAAGAATAAAGGTGTCTCTCGCGTCAGAAATTGGTCAGCTTGCGCACAGATAGTTACCCGCATTGCCGCTGTATCAGGGGCTGACATAAAAAAGTCTAAGGAGAGACAACACATGGCAACACTTCACGCCGACCGTCCAATGACGGCCGAGGAGAAGAAGGTGATCTTCGCTTCTTCACTCGGTACCGTTTTTGAGTGGTACGACTTCTACCTGTACGGGGCGTTGGCCGCCATCATTGCGAAGCAGTTTTTCAGCGGGTTGGACGAAGGCTCTGCCTTCATTTTTGCCTTGCTGGCCTTTGCGGCGGGCTTCATCGTGCGTCCGTTCGGTGCGATTTTCTTTGGCCGCTTGGGCGACATGATCGGGCGCAAATACACCTTCTTGGTGACCATTCTGATCATGGGTTTGTCCACCTTCATCGTGGGCATCTTGCCCAACTACACCAGCATTGGCGTGGCCGCGCCTGTCATCTTGATTGGCCTGCGTTTGTTGCAAGGCTTGGCTTTGGGTGGGGAGTACGGCGGTGCCGCCACGTATGTGGCAGAGCACGCACCACACGGCAAGCGCGGGGCGTACACCGCTTGGATTCAAACCACCGCGACCTTGGGCTTGTTCCTCTCGTTGTTGGTGATCTTGGGCACGCGTACCGCCATCGGTGAAGCCGCTTTTGCCGAGTGGGGCTGGCGTGTGCCGTTCATCGTCTCTATCGTTCTATTGGCTGTCTCGGTTTACATCCGTTTGTCCATGAACGAGTCCCCCGCCTTCGTGAAAATGAAGGCCGAGGGGCGGACCTCGAAGGCGCCGTTGGCGGAGTCATTTGGCCAATGGAAGAATTTGAAAATCGTGATTTTGGCGCTGATTGGTTTGACCGCAGGTCAAGCGGTTGTTTGGTACTCAGGCCAGTTCTATGCGTTGTTTTTCTTGACGCAATCTTTGAAGGTGGATGATTCCACGGCCAATATTTTGGTGGCGGTGTCTTTGTTGATTGGCACACCGTTTTTCATCGTCTTTGGCTCTTTGTCGGACAAGATTGGCCGCAAGCCCATCATCATGTTGGGCTGCTTGTTGGCTGTGCTGACTTACTTCCCGGTGTTCCAAGCGCTCACCAAGGCAGCGAATCCCGACTTGTACGCCGCACAACTCAAGAACCAGGTGGTGGTCAAGGCGGACGCGCATGAATGCTCGTTTCAGTTCAACCCCACGGGCACGGTGAAGTTCATCAGCTCCTGTGACATCGCCAAGCAAGTGTTGGCTGGCGCGTCTGTGAGTTATGACAATTCCCCTGGCGCTGCGGGTGCACCTGCCACCATTCAAATTGGTGCAACAGAAATTGTGAGTTACAGCGCCAAAGGCTTGTCGGCTGACGATGCCAAAACAAAAGCCGCGGAGTTCAAACGCGCCGTGAGCGACGCGTTGAAGCAAGCGGGCTATCCCACGGCGGCGGACCCTTTGAAGGTGGACCAAGTCAAGGTCACCATCATCCTCACGTACTTGGTGATTTTGGTGACCATGGTCTATGGCCCCATCGCGGCGATGTTGGTGGAAATGTTCCCCACCCGTATCCGTTACACCTCTATGTCACTGCCGTATCACATTGGCAATGGTTGGTTTGGCGGTTTGTTGCCCACCACGGCTTTTGCCATCGTGGCTCAGACCGGCAATATGTACAACGGCTTGTGGTACCCGATCATCATTGCGGGCATGACCTTTGTCATTGGCATGTTGTTTGTGCGAGAAACCAAAGACGTGGACATCTATGCCAACGACTAAGCCCTTGGCAGGTTTCGGGCGCTTGCCATGTTGAAGATTTTTTTTGGCTTCATCCTCTTCGCGGCACTGGCGCTGTTCGTCATATTCCAAGGCACCAGCAGCTTGAGAGGACTAGACCCTTTGAATGCACCGTCTGAGGCCGTTTCGGGAGATGCGGCGTCGGCTGCAACAGACGCTTCGGCAGCCAAGTAAAGCTTGCTTTTTGAGCTGTCCCAACGCCACGGCTTGTCCGTGGCGTTTTGCTTTGCCCTTACGCGGATGCGGGCCTGTGTGACTCTCTAGAATATTCGCCACACTCCCAAAGGTACCGCCATGACAGGCACCATTCGCATCCGTGGCGCACGCCAGCACAACCTCAAGAACTTAGACCTCGACATTCGCACCGGCGAACTCACCGTGGTCACCGGCCCCAGCGGTTCGGGCAAATCGAGTTTGGTGTTTGACACCTTGTACGCCGAGGGCCAGCGCCGCTATGTGGAAACCTTCAGCGCCTACGCCCGCCAGTTTTTAGACCGCATGGATCGGCCGGCCGTGGACAAGGTCGAAGGCGTGCCCCCCGCCATTGCGATTGACCAAACCAACCCCGTGCGCAGCTCACGCTCCACCGTGGGCACGATGACGGAGCTGAACGACCACTTGAAGCTTTTGATCGCGCGTGCCGGTCAGTTGTTTGACCGGCAAACCGCGCAGCCTGTGCAGCACGACACGCCGCAAACCATTTATGCCGAGCTGCAACGCCGTTGTGCCGCGCAGCCACAAGACCCGCGCCTCATCATGACCTTTCCCGTGGAGTTGCCTGCCAACACCACCTCAGCCGAGATCGAACAGTGGTTGAGTGCCAGTGGTTTCACGCGCATTCACGCTGAACGCGAAGTGGCTACGCCCACCGGCCCGCGCAAATTGTTGGATGTGGTGGCTGACCGTTTCAAGCTGGCCAACACCGAACAAGCCCGTGTGGTGGAGGCGATTGAGCTGGCCATCAAACGCGGTGGTGGGCGCTTGAATGTGTATTGGTCGTTGGACGCCGAAGCCACGCCTGAACTTTGGCGCTTCTCCACCGGGTTGCATTGCCCCGACAGCGACTTGCGCTACAGCGACCCCATCCCCTCGATGTTCTCGTTCAACTCCGCCGTGGGTGCTTGCGAAACCTGCCGTGGCTTTGGCCGTGTGATTGGCGTGGACTACGGCTTGGTGATTCCCAACGACAAGCTCACGCTGCGTGCGGGCGCGATCAAGACCATCCAAACACCGGCGTGGAAAGAAACCCAAGATGACCTCATGCGTCACGCCGAAGCCGAAGGCATTCCGCGCGACACGCCTTGGTACAAGCTGAGCCAAGAGCACAAAGACTGGGTCATCCACGGCTCGCCACTTTGGAAAGGCAAGTGGAACCACCAGTGGTACGGCATCAAGCGCTTCTTTGAATATTTGGAGAGCAAGTCGTACAAGATGCACATCCGTGTGCTGCTGTCCAAGTACCGCAGCTACACCCCTTGCGGCACCTGCGCAGGGGCGCGTTTGAAGACCGACAGCTTGTTGTGGCGCATGGGCACCAAGGCGCATGCCGATGCCGTGTTGCCACCCGCCAAACGTTTCATGCCGCAAGGCGTGCAATGGACGCGCGCGCAACTCGAAGCCATGCCCGGCCTGTGCCTGCATGACTTGATGTTGTTGCCGCTGGACAAACTCCATCAGTTCTTCAACAGCACGCAAGTGGACGTGGCAGGCGCCGACGCGCAGGCCTTGCATTTGCTGATGGACGAAATTCGCACGCGCTTGAAATACCTCAGCGACGTGGGCATTGGCTACCTCACCCTAGACCGCCAAAGCCGCACACTCAGTGGCGGCGAGGTGCAGCGCATCAACCTCACCACGGCTTTGGGCACCTCGTTGGTCAACACCTTGTTTGTGTTGGACGAGCCCAGCATTGGCCTGCACCCGCGTGACATGAACCGCATCAACGAAGCCATGCTGCGCTTGCGCAATGCAGGCAACACCTTGGTGGTGGTGGAGCACGACCCGGCGGTGATGATGTGTGCCGACCGCATCATCGACATGGGCCCGGGCCCCGGCGTGCGCGGTGGCCAAATTGTGTTTGATGGCACGACCGAAGCGTTGAAATCCGCCGACACCTTAACCGGCGCGTATTTGGGCGCGCGCAAAACCATTGGCCTAGGGATTAAGCGCGTGGTGACCGACAACACGCCACGCTTGATTTTGGAAGGCGCGCGTGAGCACAACCTGCAAAACTTGAGCATCGAGTTTCCCTTGCAACGCTTGGTCTGCATCACCGGCGTCAGCGGCTCCGGCAAATCCACGCTCATTCAAGACGTGCTTGCGCCCGCCTTGCTGCGCCACTATGGCCGTGCCACTGAAACGCCGGGTGCGCACGACCGTTTGTTGGGCGCGGACTACCTGAGCGACGTGGTGTTCGTCGACCAGTCCCCCATCGGCAAAACCGCCCGCTCCAACCCCGCCAGCTACGTCGGCGCATGGGATGCGGTGCGCGAAATATTTGCGGTGTCGCCGATGTCTAAACAACGTGGCTACACCGCATCAAAGTTCAGCTTCAACAGCGGCGATGGCCGCTGTCCTACCTGCGGCGGCTCGGGCTTTGAACATGTGGAAATGCAGTTCTTGAGCGATGTGTATTTGCGTTGTCAAGATTGCGATGGCAAACGTTATCGTCCAGAAATTCTTGAAATTACCATCGAGCGCGAACTGCGCGGCGGGGCTGTGGGGGCGGCGGCGCAGCGACATTCTGAGCGAAGCGAAGAGGAGCAAGACGCTGCACCCGCAGTCCCGCCGCGCAGAGTCCTGAATGTGGCCGATGTGTTGGACCTCACGGTTGGCGAAGCGCTAGAAATTTTCGCCAACGACCGCGAATTGGTCCGCACCCTGCAACCCATCGTCGATGTGGGGTTGGACTATGTGAAGCTGGGTCAACCTGTGCCCACCTTGAGCGGCGGAGAATCGCAACGCTTGAAGCTCGCTGGCTTCTTGGCTGAAGCCGCCAAAGCCAAAACCTCCAGCAAACAGACGCTCGCCAAGAAAGGCGTGTTGTTCATGTTTGACGAGCCCACCACGGGCCTGCACTTTGACGACATCGCCAAACTCATGCGCGCCATGCGTCGCTTGTTGGAAGACGGCAACTCGCTCATCGTCATTGAGCACAATCTCGACGTCATTCGCGCCAGCGATTGGTTGATCGACCTCGGGCCCGAAGGCGGCGACGCCGGTGGCTTGTTGGTGGCCGAGGGCACGCCCGAAGCGGTGCGCTTGCACCCGACCTCACACACGGGCAAGGCGCTGCGCGATTACGCTGAGGCTATGGGCGCGGTGTATGAAGTCGATGCCATCAAAGCCTCGAAAGCGCTGGTGGCCTCCGAACATTCGGCCGCCTATGCAGCCGCCAGCAAGGGCGCGATTCAAATCATCAACGCCAAAGAGCACAACCTGAAAAACTTGAGCGTGGACATTCCGCGTGGCAAGTTCAACGTCATCACAGGCGTGTCGGGTTCGGGCAAGTCCACGCTCGCGTTTGATATTCTGTTCAACGAAGGTCAGCGTCGCTATTTGGAAAGCCTCAACGCCTACGCGCGCAGCATCGTGCAGCCGGCGGGACGCCCCGAGGTGGACGCGGTGTATGGCATTCCACCCACGGTGGCGATTGAGCAACGCTTGAGCCGTGGGGGGCGTAAATCCACGGTGGGCACCACCACGGAGGTGTGGCACTTTTTGCGCTTGCTGTATGTCAAGCTGGGCACCCAGCATTGCATCCACGACGGTGCTGCGGTGCTGCCGCAAACCGCAGATCGCATTGCCGCACAGCTGATGCGCGAATTCAAAGGCCAACACATCGGCTTGATGAGCCCGCTGGTGATGAACCGCAAAGGCGTGTACACCGAGTTGGCCGATTGGGCGCGTCCGCGCGGCTACACGCACTTGCGTGTGGATGGGCACTTCTTGCCCACCAACGGCTTTCCGCGTTTGGACCGTTTCAAAGAACACACCATTGAGTTGCCGGTGGCCAGCCTTGAGGTGTCCGCACACAATGAAACCGCGTTGCGTCAAGCACTGACGACAGCGCTAGAACACGGCAAAGGCGTGGTGCATGTGCTGAGCCAACTCGACGGTTTGCGTGAGGCGATGGAAGCAGGCACAGACACCAACAGCATTGGCCGTTTGGATGTGTATTCCACCAAGCGCGCTTGCCCGGTGTGTGATACCTCGTACACCGAGCTAGACCCGCGCTTGTTCTCGTACAACAGCAAGCACGGTTGGTGTCCCGATTGCGTGGGCACGGGTGTGAAGCTCAACAAAGACCAGCGCAAAGTGTTGGACGACTCGGTCCGCGACGACAAAGACAAGGGGCGTGAGCAAACTTTCGCTGAGCCGGATGTGGATGACTTGGTGGACACCGCTTGTCCGACTTGCCAAGGCACACGCTTGAACGCCACTGCGCGCGCCGTGAAGTTTGCCGGCGTGGGCATCACCGACATCGCACGCTTGAGCGTGACCGACATTCGCAAATGGGTGGAAAAGCTGGCGATGACGGGCCGCGATGCCGACATCGCCCGCGACCTGTTGCCTGAGATCAAGAGCCGTTTGGAGTTCTTGGAACAAGTGGGCTTGAACTACCTCACGCTCGACCGTGGCGCGCCCACACTCAGCGGTGGCGAAGCGCAACGCATTCGCTTGGCCGCGCAACTCGGCAGCAATTTGCAAGGCGTTTGCTATGTGTTGGACGAACCCACCATTGGCTTGCATGCCCGCGACAACCAAATTTTGTTGAACGCCCTGCACTTGCTCAGCGACAAAGGCAACACCTTGGTGGTGGTGGAGCATGACGAAGACACGATTCGCCGTGCGGACCACATCATCGACATTGGGCCTAGCGCGGGCAAGCGCGGAGGGCGCTTGATGGGCGAGGGTTCGGTGAAAGACATCACCGATCAAGCGGATTCGCAAACGGGGCGCTATCTGTTGCATGCCATGCGGCATCCGTTACAGGCGCGACGCCCTGTTGCCTCTATCGCTGCGGTGGATGGCGTATTGCCGGGTTCCTCATACGGCAAGCCAAAATCGTCACCCGGCAACACACCATCCGCCGCCGAAGTTGTAGCGCTCAAGTGGCTATCGCTTGAAGGGGCTTCGTTGCACAACTTGAGCGACGTGAGCGTGGAGGTGCCGCTCAAGCGTTTGGTCGCGGTGACGGGCGTGTCTGGCTCGGGCAAGTCCACGCTCGCACGTGATGTGTTGCTGCACAACGTGGCGGCGGCGGTGGCGCAGCGCTCGACGCAGGCGGGACGCAAGCTTGACGAAGAGGGCAAACATCCCGCGTGGGTGGGCTGCACGGGCTTGGATGGCTATCAAACCATCGACCGCGTGTTGGAAGTGGATCAAACGCCGATTGGCAAAACACCACGCAGCTGTCCCGCCACCTACATTGGTTTTTGGGACACCATTCGCAAGTTGTTTGCGGAAACGTTGGAAGCCAAAGCGCGTGGCTACGGGGCGGGGCGCTTCAGCTTCAACACCGGCGAAGGCCGCTGCCACACGTGCGAAGGCCAAGGCCTGCGTACGATTGAAATGAGCTTTTTGCCTGACGTGAAAGTGCCGTGCGAAACCTGCCGCGGCGCACGCTTCAACCCCGAAACTTTGGCAGTGAGCTGGCGCGGCAAAAGCATTGGGGATGTACTGCAAATGGAGGTGGATGAGGCGGTGGCATTCTTCGCCACCATGCCCAACATCGCGCATCCTTTGCAGCTGCTGAAAGATGTGGGCTTGGGCTACCTCACCTTGGGTCAACCTTCACCCACGCTCAGCGGTGGCGAGGCGCAGCGCATCAAGTTGGTGACCGAACTCAGCAAAGTGCGTGACGATGTCACGCGCCGAGGCAACAAAGCCCCGCACACGCTGTATGTGTTGGACGAGCCCACGGTGGGCCTGCACATGGCCGACGTGGACAAGCTCATTCGCGTGCTGCACCGCTTGGTGGATGGTGGCCACAGCGTGGTGGTGATTGAGCACGACCTGGATGTGATTGCCGAAGCAGACTGGATCATTGATCTCGGGCCCGAAGGGGGCAATGGCGGCGGCTTGATCGTGGCGGCCGACACGCCTGAGGCTGTGGTGGCACAAGGCACGCACACGGGTGTGGCCTTGCGGCATGTGCTGGCGCGGGTGTGACCATGCCGACCTTGAAAAATCTGCTGACGCATCGCAGCTTTGTGCGCTTCATGGGCGCCCGCGTTTTGGTGGTCACCGCCAACCAAATGCTGATGGTGGCCGTGGCGTGGCACATGTACGACCTGACCGGCAGTGCCTGGGATTTGGGTTTGGTGGGCTTGTTTCAGTTCGTGCCCGCTTTGTTGTTGACCTTGCCTGCTGGTCATGTGGCCGACCGTGTGCATCGCGGGCGTTTGTTTGCCGCGTGCGTGGCGATTCAGGCGACGGTGTCGTCGTTGCTGGTGTGGGCCACGCTGGGCGAGTTTGTCAGCCGCGACTTGATCTTGGCCTTGTCGGTGGTGTTGGGCAGCACACGCGCGTTTCAAATGCCTGCGCAGCAATCGCTGACGCCGATGTTGGTACCTGCCAGTTTGCTACAACGTGCGATTGCTTTGAGCTCCAGTGGCTTGCAAGCGGCCACCATTGGCGGGCCCGCCCTAGGTGGCGTGCTCTATGCCCACGGCGCGTTGACGGTGTATGCCGCGTGCGTGGTGATGATGTTGATGTCCAGCGCTTTGACGTTGACCGTGCGCTACGTCCATCACGCCACGCAAGAGGCGGTGTCGTGGGGCTCTGCGATGGCTGGCGTGGTGTTCGTCTGGCGTAACAAAATTTTGTTGGGCGCCACGTCGTTAGATTTGTTCGCGGTCTTGCTGGGCGGCGCCACGGCCTTGTTGCCTATCTATGCGCGTGACGTGTTGCACACGGGGCCTGAGGGCTTGGGCTTGCTGCGCGCCGCACCCGCGGCGGGTGCCTTGTTGATGTCGTTTGCCATGCTGCGCTGGCCTTTGCATCGGCATGTCGGGTACAGCCTTTTAGGTGCTGTCGCCGTGTTTGGTGGTGCGACGGTGGTGTTTGGTGTGTCGCATCACTTTGGCTTGTCTTTGTTGGCCTTGGCTGTGACGGGCGCGGCAGACAACATCAGTGTGGTGACCCGCTTGACCTTGATGCAGCTTCAAACGCCCGATGAAATTCGGGGACGTGTGGCGGCTGTGAACTCGATCTTCATCGGCGCATCCAATCAGTTGGGTGAGTTTGAGTCGGGTTCGGTGGCTGCACTGTGGGGGCCGGTGGTGTCGGTGGTCAGTGGCGGTGTGGGGACCATGTTGGTGGCCGTCACTTGGCTGAAGTTCTTTCCTGCTCTGGCGCGTCGGGATCGGATGCAGTGAGGTCTTCGCTGTCGCGTTCAGCAGGATAAGCCTAGGCGCCTCTTCGCTTCGCTCAGAATGTCGCTACGGCTTGTCCCGCTCTTCACTACAAAATCAAAAATCAACCCGCAGTCGACAGCGCCAACCCCGCATGCTCCCGCAGCGGATGGAAATGAATCTTAGGAAAGCGCTCTTGCGCCAAGCGCACGTCATACGGCGAGGTGCACAAATACGCCAAGGTGTTGGCCGCATCCAGGGCCATTCGCATGGGGTAGGCGTAGGTGAACTCGCGCAACTCGGCAGGCGTGTCTGCGGTGATCCAACGTGCCCCTGTGTATTGGCAGTTCTCTAGCTTCACATCGCAGTCGTATTCGGCTTTCAAGCGGTGTTGCACCACTTCAAATTGCAACTGGCCCACAGCGCCTAGCAGCATGGCGCCGCCGGCTTCGGGTTTGAAGACTTGAATCGCGCCTTCTTCGCCCAACTGGTCCAAGCCTTGTTGCAGTTGTTTGGTGCGCAATGGGTTTTTCAAAATCACGGTCATGAACAACTCAGGCGCAAAGAAGGGCAGGCCTGTGAATTGCAGAGCTTGTCCATCGGTGATGGTGTCGCCCAGCTGCACGCCACCGTGGGTGGTGAAGCCGATGATGTCGCCGGCATAGGCTTCCTCCACCGCTTCGCGACGCTGTGACATGAAGGTCACCACGCTGGTGGGGCGCAGCTCTTTGGCGGTGCGTTGCACCTTGAGTTTCATGCCGGGGGTGAACTTGCCCGAGGCGACGCGCACAAAGGCGATGCGGTCGCGGTGGTTGGCGTCCATATTGGCTTGCACCTTGAACACCACACCCGCGAAGCCTTCGTCCTCGGGCTGAATGGTTTTTTCAATGGTTTGTTTGTTCACCACCAAGTGGCTCAAACGGGGGCGGGGCGCGGGGGCGAGGTCGACCAGGGCGTCGAGCACTTCCATCACGCCAAAGTTGTTCACGCCCGAGCCAAAGAACACGGGGGTTTGTTTGCCTGCTAGGAACGCCTCTTTGTCAAACTTGGGCGAGGCCCCAGTGGCCAGTTCCATGCTCTCCATGGCGGTGGCCCACTCCGCGCCAAAGCGTTCAGCCAGTTGGGCTTGGTCGGTGAGTGGGTGTGTTTCGAAGTCTTGTGGCAAACGCTCGGAGCCCGAGTCAAACACCGTCATGGCTTGCGTGCGCAAGTTGATGATGCCGCCGAACAACTTGCCTTGGCCCACAGGCCAAGTCATGGGCACGCAGGGCATGCCGAGTTCGCGTTCAACTTCGTCCAAGATGTCGAGTGGGTCGCGTACTTCGCGGTCCATCTTGTTCACGAACGTGATGATGGGCGTGTCGCGCTGACGGCAGACCTCAATCAAGCGGCGCGTTTGCGCTTCCACACCGTTGGCGGCATCAATCACCATCAAGGCCGAGTCGACGGCGGTGAGCACACGGTAGGTGTCTTCCGAGAAGTCTTTGTGGCCGGGGGTGTCGAGCAGGTTGATGACGTGGTCGCGGTACAGCATTTGCATGACAGATGACGCCACCGAGATGCCGCGTTGCTTTTCAATTTCCATCCAGTCGCTGGTGGCATGACGTGAGGCTTTGCGACCTTTCACGGCGCCCGCGATTTGAATCGCACCCGAGAACAGCAAGAGCTTTTCGGTCAGCGTGGTTTTACCCGCATCAGGGTGGGAAATGATGGCAAAGGTGCGGCGACGGCGCACTTCGTTCAGAAAGGAGCTCATGGGGGTGTGCGGGAAAGCACGTCAGGTCAAAGGCCAGAATCATAGCGTTGAGGGCGCGGCCTCTTCCTTGAAGGCGTGGGTGAGTACGGCGTGAATCAAGACCTCACGCTCAAACGGCTTGGGCAGCACGTCCAAAAAGCCGAGGGCCAAGCATTCGTTCACGGCCTCTTCGGCCACGTTGGCGGTCAGCGCAATGACGGCCACATCGCGATACGGATGGTCGGGGTCGTTGCGGATGCGGCGTACCACCTCGGCGCCCGAGATGTCCGGCATGATGAGGTCCATCAGCACCAAGTCGTAGCGGTGGTGGCGCATTTTTTCGAGTGCCTCCGTGCCGTTTTCAGCTTGATCAATGGTGGCGTTGGGCAGGCTGCGCTTGATGGTGGCGCTGGCCACCAAGCGGTTGGTCAGGTGGTCGTCGACGATCAGCAAATTTGCCGCCGCCGCGTGCGTGAGGTCTTGGGTGGTGTGGCGTTTGGCTGGCGCTGGGGCTTCTTCAATGGGCAAGGTCACCGTGAAGGTGCTGCCCATGCCGAGCGTGCTGGTCACGCCAATCGTGCCTTTGTGGCTTTGCACCAAGCTGCGTGTGATGGCCAAACCGAGGCCGTTGCCATTCAGGGCGTTGCCGGCTTTCAGATGGTTGTTGCTCGCCTTGAGTTGCACGAAGGGTTGGAAGATCGCGTCGAGGGCGTCAGCGGCAATGCCCTCGCCCGTGTCTTCTACGCTCAGGCGCAGATGGCCTTGTTTTGGCTGCGTGGCATCACGCTCAAAGCGCACGCTCAGACACACGTGGCCCTGGGCGGTGAACTTGAGTGCGTTGCCTAGTAAATTGATGATGATTTGCGCCATTCGATGGGGGTCAAGGTTGGCCCAGGTGGGCAAACTGTCATCCAGCAACAGGGGGTAGGCCAGCCCTTGGTCGCTGGCGCGCGGAGCCAGGGTTTGATGGGTGCGTGTGAGCATGTCGTGCAGGTGAACGGTTTGCGGACTCAACACCAATTTGCCTTGTTGGATTTGCGAAAAGTCCAGCAAGTCGTTGATGACGGTCACCAAATGGGCGGCGGAGTTGCGTGCACCTTGCACGTATTGCGTGGTCGCGGCGCCTAATTGTGTGTCGGTTGCCAAAAGCCCCAAGTAACCCATCACGGCATTGAGCGGCGTGCGCATTTCGTGGCTCACCATGGCCAAAAATTGGTCTTTGTGGGCGTTCGCGCGCGTGAGGTTGGTCGAGAGTGCTTCCAGTCGTTTGTTTGATCGTCGCAGGCGTCGCAGGTGCTGCTCATTGGCGGTGTCATAGGTCTGTACGAGCACGATTTGCGCGAGCAACATGAGCGAGAACATGCCTGCGGCAAACGACATGGACTTCCAAGATGTGTCGACCAACGCCGCGTGATCTCCCGTGATCGATGCCAGCATGCCGTGCGACTGCACGTAGTAAAGCACGGTCACGCTGATCAGCGATGCCCCCATCGATCCCAAGGCCCATGCGCGTGAAGCGGTGAAGAGCGGCAGCAAAGGGATGATGGCCAGCCAGGTCATGACGGGCGATGTGACGCCGCCGGTGATCGCCGCGTTGTAGAGCACCACGCTCATCAAGGTGATTTGATACAGCAAGCCGCCCCAGCGCACACCGCCGCCAAAACGCCACACGCCCATGGAGACCACCACCATGGCCGCTGCCAACAGCGCGGAGTTTGCATTGCGCGTGTTGTCCATCCAGTACAGCCACGCTGAAATCGCCAACAGACCGACCAAGGCGCAGGTGGTGAACGACACAAAGAAAATGTTGCGTGTGCGTCGCAAGTGCAAGGGCAGTCGGCGTTTGATGAAAATGTGTATCTGACGGTTGATGTTCATTCTTTTATATTAATGCTTATTCATGCTTTTCAGGATGAATCAAAACCATCGGCTAAAATGAGAGCATCCGAGGAGCGCTGCAGCCTGTGGACCCGCAAAGGGTCATCCCATAGGTGAGGCTCGGACTGCCAACCGCGCTCACCCACTAGACGATGTGCGGTGAGTTCCTCGAAGATCCCTTCAGACTCCCAGATGACGCTGACCGCGCGTTGCCAGTGGCTTTGCCAACTTTTGGAGTCTTACAAATGAACGCTGTTCTTAAAACCGCCGTCGCCGCTGATTACATCGTGGCTGACATGTCGCTGGCCGCTTGGGGCCGCAAAGAAATCAAAATCGCCGAAACCGAAATGCCCGGTTTGATGGCCATCCGTGAAGAATTCGCCAAAGCGCAGCCTTTGAAAGGCGCTCGCGTGACCGGCTCTTTGCACATGACCATTCAAACGGCGGTGTTGATCGAAACCTTGAAGTCTTTGGGCGCTGACGTGCGTTGGGCTTCTTGCAATATTTTCTCGACCCAAGACCACGCTGCTGCGGCGATTGCCGAAGCTGGCATTCCTGTGTTCGCCACCAAAGGCGAAACCTTGGCCGAGTACTGGGACTACACCCACCGCATTTTTGAATTCGGCGCCGCTGGCGCGCAAGGCGAAGGCCCCAACATGATCTTGGACGACGGCGGCGATGCCACCTTGCTCATGCATTTGGGCAAGCGCGCAGAAACGGATGCCTCTTTGATTGCCAACCCCACCAGCGAAGAAGAAACTTGTTTGTTCAACGCCATCAAAGCCAAATTGGCTGTGGACCCCACTTGGTACAGCCGCAAAGGTGCGCACATCATCGGCGTGACCGAAGAGACCACCACCGGCGTGTTGCGCTTGAACGAAATGGCCGCCAAGGGCAGCCTGATGTTCCGCGCCATCAACGTGAACGACTCGGTGACCAAGAGCAAGTTTGACAACCTGTACGGCTGCCGCGAATCCTTGGTGGACTCCATCAAGCGCGCGACTGACGTGATGATCGCTGGCAAAGTCGCTTGTGTGGCCGGTTACGGCGACGTGGGCAAAGGTTCTGCCCAAGCCTTGCGTGCTTTGAGCGCCCAAGTGTGGGTGACCGAGATCGACCCGATCAACGCCTTGCAAGCCGCCATGGAAGGCTACAAAGTGGTCACCATGGAATACGCTGCTGACAAGTGCGACATCTTCGTGTCGGCCACTGGCAACAAGAACGTGATCCGCTACGAACACATGGCTGCCATGAAGGACGAAGCCATCGTTTGCAACATCGGTCACTTCGACAACGAAATCGATGTGGCTTCGCTGGAAAAGTGCAAGTGGGACGAGATCAAGCCTCAAGTCGACCACGTCATTTTTCCTGATGGCAAGAAGATCACTTTGTTGGCCAAAGGCCGCTTGGTGAACTTGGGTTGCGCTACGGGCCACCCCAGCTTTGTGATGAGCTCTAGCTTTGCAAACCAAACGATCGCTCAGATCGAGTTGTTCACAAAGCAAGACGAGTACGAAGCTGGCAAGGTCTATGTGTTGCCTAAACACCTCGACGAAAAAGTGGCACGTTTGCATCTCAAGAAAGTCGGCGCCATGCTGACCGAGTTGAGCGACGAGCAAGCGGCTTACATCGGCGTGTCTAAGAACGGCCCATACAAAGCCAACACTTACCGCTACTAAGCCCTCTCGCACTTCACGCATGCGCGCTGACCAGCTACTACTCGAACGCGGCTTAGCCGCTTCGCGCTCGCAAGCGCAGCGGCTGATTGCCTCGGGTGTCGAGTGGCGCTTGGGCACCAAGCCGTGGCAACGCGTTTCCAAAAATGGTGACGAGTTGCCAATGCCGAGTGAACTGCGCTTGTTAGACAACGCCGAGGCACGCTATGTGTCACGTGGCGGCTTGAAGCTGGAAGGTGCGCTGCACAGCAGTGGCCTGTTGCCTCAAGGCCTGCGCTGCCTCGATGTGGGGCAGAGTACCGGCGGCTTCACCGACTGCTTGTTGCAACAAGGCGCTGCGCAAGTGGTAGGGCTGGATGTGGGGCATGGCCAGCTGCACCCGCGTTTGCGTGATGATGCGCGTGTGGTGTGCGTGGAGCGCATCAACGCCCGTGAGCTGCAAGCCAACGATGTGCGTGTGCCAGATGCCGCAGTTGGTTTTGATTTGGTGGTGGGCGATTTGTCTTTCATCTCGCTCACCCTCGTGTTACCCGCGTTACTGCCCCTGTTGAAAAAGGGTGGAGCGCTGCTGATGTTGGTCAAGCCGCAGTTTGAATTGCAGCCCAGCGACATTGGCAAAGGCGGCTTGGTCAAGGACGAAGCCAGTTATGTGCAGGTCGAGGCGCGCTTGCGTGAAGCCTGTGCATCAATGAATTTAGAGGTGTTGGGCTACTGGCCCAGCGCCATTACCGGTGGTGATGGCAACAAAGAATTTTGGATTGGTGCGCGTCGTGCGTGACGCGCCATAAAGAGAGATTGTGATGACGGTCAACAGCAGCTTGAGCATTGAGTTTTTCCCGCCCAAAACCCCTGAGGGGGCAGAGAAGTTGCGTGCCGTGCGCCAAGCGTTGTACCCACTCGCGCCCCAGTTTTGCTCTGTCACCTACGGTGCGGGTGGTTCCACCCAAGCGGGCACGATGGCAACCTTGAAAGAAATTTTGGGCGAAGGCATGGCTGCAGCATCGCACTTCTCGTGCATTGGCGCCACGCGTGACAGCGTGCGCCAACAATTGGCTGAATTCAAAGCCATGGGCGTGAAGCGTTTGGTTGCTTTGCGCGGCGATTTGCCCAGCGGCTACGGCGCAGGCGGTGAGTTTCAATACGCCAGCGACTTGGTGGCTTTCATCCGCACTGAAACCGGTGACGACTTCGGCATTGAAGTGGCGGCCTACCCCGAGATTCACCCACAAGCCAAATCGGCAGACGCCGACTTGCAAGCCTATGTCACCAAAGTGAAAGCGGGTGCAGATTCGGCCATCACGCAATACTTTTACAACAGTGATGCGTATTTCCGTTTCGTGGAAGAAACCGAAAAATTAGGGGCGCACATTCCTGTTGTCCCCGGCATCATGCCCATCACCAGTTCGTCGCAGTTGCTGCGTTTCTCGGATGCGTGCGGTGCAGAAATTCCGCGCTGGATTCGTTTGCGTTTGCAAGGCTACGGCGATGACATCGCCTCCATCAAAGCCTTCGGTTTAGAGGTGGTAACCGATTTGTGTGAGCAGTTGCGCAGCGCGGGTGCACCTGGCCTGCATTTCTACAGCATGAACCAAAGCGCGGCGACTTTGGCGATTTGTAAAAACCTAGGATTGACGGCTTAACCGCCAGACTCCACCACCCAGCCGCGTCCTGGTCCGCGTGCCAAGGCTTCTTCCACGATGGGCAATGCTTCGTTGAGCAATGGCTTCAGCGTGAAGGGCGGGTTGACGATGAACATGCCGCTGGCGCTCAGTCCGGTGTCGTTGCCGCCCGTTTTGCGGCCAATCGCTAAGGTGGCGTGTAGCCAAGGCTTCTTGACTTGGCCGCACAGGCCTTTGAGCTTGCGTGGCAAGTCATGCGCTTCGGGGCGCGGCACGATGGGGTACCACACGATGTAGGTGCCCGTGGCAAAACGCTTCAAGCTGTCTTGGATGCAATCGAGCACGCGGTAGTAGTCGTTCTTGATTTCGTAGCTGGGGTCAATCAGCACGCAGGTGCGGCGCGAACCGCTGCTTGATAAAGGGGGTGGCAGCAAGGCCTTGAGTGACTCAAAGCCATCGGCGCGCATCACGCTCACCGTGCGACCTGCTTCGAGTTGTTGCACATTGCCGACGAGCGATTTGTGGTCTGTCGGGTGCAGTTCAAACAGTTTGAGGCGGTCACGCGCTTCGTGGCGCAACAGCTTGTGGATGATGAACGGCGAGCCGGGGTAAATCTTGCTGCTGCCTTTGGCGTTGAAGCTGGCGACCATCTCAAGGTAGTCGGTCAAGGCGGCAGGGCCTTTCATGTCCAGCAGCTTGAGCACGCCTTCGGCGGCTTCGCCACTTTTGGCGGCATAGTCGCCATCCAAGCGGTACAGGCCTGCCCCTGCGTGGGTATCCACAAACTGAATGCCAGCGTCTTTGTGCATCAAATGCTTCAAAGTGGCGATCAATGTGAGGTGTTTGAGGACGTCGGCGTGGTTTCCGGCGTGAAAAGCGTGGCGATAACTGAACATGGGCGGGATGGTAACCTGCCAAGCCTTGATTTTGTTTATAATCTTAGGCTCTGCAGCGTTTGAGTGGTCCCGCGGCAGAGGCTTTGAAAAAAGCATCTCCCACCTAAGAGGTTCTCAACAGAAGAACGCCGACCGTGGAAAAGGACCCTACAAACCAACTCTCCTTTTAGGATTTAACTATGTCTACATTCAGCGCAAAACCCGCTGACGTGGTGCATGAGTGGTTTGTGATTGACGCCACCGATA
>CANBWY010000031.1 GCA_947373245.1 Comamonadaceae bacterium | reverse complement strand
GACGGTCACGCGCATGCCGCGCTTCATCAAACCGTTGGCCGCTTCGAGGCCAAGCAAACCGCCGCCAATCACCACGGCGTGTGTGTATTTCGTCGCCGCATCAATCATGGCCTGTGTGTCGGCAATGTCGCGGTAAGCCAGCACGCCCTTCAACTCGCGGCCCGGCACGGGCAACATGAAGGGGTTGGAGCCGGTGGCCAAAATCAAACGGTCATACGGCGCGCTTTTGACTTCGCCTGCGGCGTTGGTGGCGTGCACGATGCGCTTGACGCGATCCACCTCCGTCACGGTCCAGCTGGTGTGCAAGGTGATGTGGTTGTCGCTGTACCAGTCGAGGGGGTTGAGGATGATCTCATCCAAGGTTTGCTCACCCGCCAATACGGGCGACAACAAAATGCGGTTGTAGTTGGGGTGGGGCTCAGAGCCGAAGACGGTGATGTCGTACAGATCGGGCGTGAGCTTGAGCAGTTCTTCCAAGGTGCGTACACCGGCCATGCCGTTGCCCACCATCACGAGTTTGAGTTTGTTCGTCATACGTTTCTCCTCAGTGCTTTTCGACGTGCGATTGGCGCGTGTACAAAAAGTCAATCACGGCTTTGCGGTAGTGCAAATACGCGGGGTCGTTGGCCAGCGTCACGCGTGAGCGGGGACGGGGCAAGTCCACATGCAGCACTTCACCAATGGTGGCGGCGGGCCCGTTGGTCATCATCACGATCTTGTCGGACAACAACACGGCCTCGTCCACATCGTGCGTCACCATGACCACGGTGCTCTGGGTGTTGGCCACGATGGCCAACAACTCGTCTTGCAGCTTGGCGCGGGTGAGGGCATCCAATGCGCCAAAGGGTTCGTCCATCAACAACACTTGCGGCTCCATGGCCAAGGCGCGTGCAATGCCCACGCGTTGCTTCATGCCACCCGAAATTTCGCCGGGGCGTTTTTGTGCCGCGTGGCTCAGGCCTACCATGTCGAGTGCCGCGTGGGTGCGGGCCATCAGTTGTGCTTTGTCTTCTTTGGGCTTGCCGTCCACGATGCCGCTTTGGCCAAACACGCGCTCCACGCCGAGGTAGACGTTTTCAAAGCAAGTCAGCCAAGGCAGCAAGGAGTGGTTTTGAAACACCACCGCACGTTCGGGGCCGGGCCCGGCGATTTCGCGGTTGGCACAAATCAAGGTGCCTTGTGAGGGGCGGGTCAAACCGGCAATCAGGTTGAGCAAGGTGGACTTGCCGCAGCCAGAGTGGCCGATCAAGGTGACGAATTCACCTTTGCCCACGGTGAGGTCAATGCTGCGCAGGGCAGGAAAGTCGCCCTTGGCGGTTTTGAAGGTTTGGGCGACGCCCTGAATTTGCAAATAACGGCTGGTCAATGATGCGTTCATGACTGCACCTCCTCAAAGGTGAATGCGGTGGCGATTTTGATGAGGGCGTACTCCAACACCAAGCCCACGATGCCGATCACGAAGATGGCGATGATGATGTTTTTCACGTTCAAGTTGTTCCACTCGTCCCACACCCAAAAGCCGATGCCTACGCCGCCGGTCAACATCTCGGCGGCCACGATGACCAACCAAGCGGTGCCCACCGCCAAGCGCACGCCGGTCAACATATAGGGCAGCACAGCGGGGAACAAAATTTTGCTGACGATCTTCCACTCGGAGAGGTCGAGCACACGCGCCACGTTCATGTAGTCCTGGGGCACGCGTTGCACACCCACGGCGGTGTTGATGACCATGGGCCAAATCGAACAAATGAAGATGGTCCAAATGGCAGCGGGGTTGGCACCTTTGAACACCAACAAGCCAATGGGCAACCAAGCCAGTGGCGACACGGGGCGCAACAAGCTGATGAGCGGGTTAAACATGCGTGACAAAAACTCGAAACGCCCGATCAAAAAGCCCAAAGGAATGCCCACCCCTGCTGCCAAAATAAAACCCAATGCCACGCGTTTGAGAGAGCTCCACACGTTCCAACCCACGCCTTGGTCGTTGGGGCCATTGTTGTAGAAAGGGTGGCTGAACACATCCACAGCTTGCCAAAACGTGTCGGTGGGGTTGGGGAAATTGTTGGTGCTGGTGACAGACACCAAGGACCAAATGCCCACCAGCAGTGCCAGACCCAAGAAGGGGGGCACCACACGTGACAACAGGTTTTTCAAAAGCGTGGACATGTGCATCCTTTGTGCGTGAATTTAGGCGTGAACTTTGAAGCTGTCGGCGTATTTCTTCGGGTCTTTGCCGTCCCACACCACGCCGTCCATGAGTTTGCTGGTGCGCATCACATCTTTAGGCACAGGTGTGTTGCTGGCAGCTGCCGCTTGTTTGAAGATGTCGATCTGGTTGATCTCTTTGGCCACCTTCAAATAGTCAGGGTGGTCTTTGAGCAAACCCCAACGCTTGTGCTGGGTGAGGAACCACATGCCATCTGAGAGGTAAGGGAAGTTGGCTGTGCCGTCGTTGAAGAACTTCATGTGGTTGGGGTCGTCCCACGTCTTGCCCAAGCCGTTTTGGTAGCGGCCCAAGATGCGTTGGTTGATCACGTCCACGCTGGTGTTGACGTAGGCTTTGTCGGCGATGGTTTCGGCCATCTTCATTTTGTTTTGCAAGCCCGCATCAATCCACTTGCCCGCTTCCAAAATCGCGGCGGTCACGGCGCGTGCGGTGTTGGGGTATTTCTTGACGAAGTCGCTGGTGGTGCCCAACACTTTTTCGGGGTGGTCGCGCCAAATGTCTTGGGTCGTGGTGGCGGTGATGCCAATGCCGTCGGCAATGGCGCGGTGGCCCCAAGGCTCGCCCACGCAGTAGCCGTCCATGTTGCCCACGCGCATATTGGCCACCATTTGAGGCGGTGGCACGGTGATGACCTTGGCGTCTTTGAGCGGGTTGATACCCGCGCTGGCCAACCAGTAGTACAGCCACATGGCGTGGGTGCCCGTGGGGAAGGTTTGCGCGAAGGTGTATTCGCGTTTGTCGGTGGCCATCAGTTTGGCCAAGCTGCCTGCATCGACCGCGCCTTTGTCCGCTAGTTTTTTAGACAGCGTGATGGCTTGGCCGTTTTGGTTCAAGCTCATCAATACGGCCATGTCTTTCTTAGGACCGGCAGTGCCTAGGTGCACGCCGTAAATCAGGCCGTACAAGGCGTGGGCAAAGTCGAGTTCGCCGTTGACCAGTTTGTCGCGCACACCGGCCCAGCTGGACTCTTTGGTGGGGATGATCTTGACGCCGTACTTCTTGTCGATGCCCAGTACCGAGGCCATCACCACGCTGGCGCAGTCGGTGAGGGGGATGAAGCCGATCTTGACTTCTTCTTTTTCAGGTTTGTCTGAGCCTTGGGCATACACGGCGGCACGCAAGGCCGGTGCGATGGTGAGTGCGCCTGCGGTGGCGGCTTGCAATATGTTGCGGCGGCTCACGGGGGTCTCCAAAAGATCGGTCATGACATCACTCCTATAAAAAACGGGGGCAGAAACGACAAAGGCGTCCTCACCGCATGCACCTGTGGTGCATGGGTGGGGACGCCTTTGTCCTTGAACCGTCATTGGTTCTTACTGAGAGTGATTGCAATAGCTGTGCCAGCTATCTAGGGTTCTCCCGAATGAAAAAACGCCCTATTGCGGAGCGTTTGCGTGAATCTGCACCAAGAGGGCGCACCAAACTAGGATAAGAGGTCGGCCATGTCGAGCGTGCGTTGGGCGACTTCGCCCAGCTTCAAGCCTTTGTCCATGGCAATTTTGCGCAGCTTGGTGAAGGCTTCTTTCTCGCTCAGGCCTTGCTTGTCCATCAACAGGGCTTTGGCGCGGTCGATCACGGTGCGCTCTTGCAAGGCGTGACGTGCATCGTCGCGCTCACCGCGCAGGCGCTCTTCGTACTCGAAGCGGGCCATGGCCACATCAAGAATGGGGCGAATGCGTGTGCTGGACAGGCCATCGACGATGTAGGCCGACACGCCTACCGCCATGGCGTCGCGCACATGGCTGGTGTCGCTGTCGTCGGTGAACAGCACGATGGGGCGGCGTGCGTCGCGGGTGGCGAACACCACGTGCTCTAAGGCGTCGCGTGCTTCTGATTCGGCGTCAACAATGATGAGGTCGGGTTGCAACTGGCTGATGCGGTCGGACAAAAACACATCGGCAGGCAGGGTGGCGATGAGGTTAAAACCGCTTTCAAGCAAACCAATGCGCAGCGCCCGTGAGCGCTCGGCTTGTGACAGGGCGTGCTCGTCGTCCATGTCTTGAACGTCCAAGTCCGGCGCAACGACGACGATGCGAACGCCCTCAGAGGTTTTGTATTTCGATTTCATTTGAATAGATGGCTTGCTTGCGACTTTTACAAAGCAAGGACCAAGCCACGGCTTTCATGTCTAATTAAAGTTTTCAACTTCAAAGAGTGCCACACATGATTGCGTCATCGATTTCAAATTTCACCCGTGTTTTGACTGCATTGAGCGGCATCTTGGACAAAGGCGCAGCCTCGGCCCAAGCGCGCAAGATTGACCCTTTGGTCTTCACCCGTGCGCGTTTGTCACCAGATATGTTCCCGCTGACACGTCAAGTGCAAATCGCCTGTGATACAGCGAAAAACGGTTTTTCCCGCTTGGCTGGCGTAGACGCGCCCAAGTTTGAAGACAGCGAAACCACGTTTGAAGAATTGCAAGCGCGCATTGCTAAGACGGTGGACTTTTTAAACACCTTCACGGCTGAAAGCTTGCACGGCAGCGAAGACAAGATCGTGGCTTTCCCCGCTGGCCCAGAGCGCACCTTCAAGATGAAGGGCGATGCTTATTTGAACCAGTGGATGCTGCCTAACTTGTATTTCCACGTGGTCACGGCCTACGACATCTTGCGTCACAACGGCGTGGATGTGGGCAAGACGGATTTCCTCAAGGGCGCAGACATGCTGCCTTGATCAGGCTTTGGGGCGCCACATCTGAAACAGCTGCTCTGGCCCAATGCTGAAGTAGTCGGCAGGGCCGCCGCCACGCAAGATGTGGCCTGCGTTGGCGGTGTCGTAAATGCCGTCTTTGAGCAAGTGGCTGGCAATGTGAATGCCCACCACTTCGCCCAGCACCAACCAGGTGGGCACTTTTTGTTTGTCCAGCCCTTCGAGTTGAATGATTTGCGTGCTGCGGCATTCAAACGACACAGGGCTTTCGGCCACACGTGGCACGTCTACCACGCGTGAAGGCGTCGGGGTCAAACCTGCCAAGTCAAATTCGCTCACCTCGGGGCCCACAGGCGCGCAGGTTTGGTTCATGGCTTCGGCCAAAGGGCGGGTGACGAGGTTCCACACAAATATGCCGTTTTCTTGCACGTTGCGCAGCGAGTCTTTGGGGCCGGTGCTGGCAAAGCCCACGATGGGCGGCACATAGTTGAACGCAGTAAAGAAGCTGTAGGGCGCGAGGTTCAACACGCCATCGTTGCTGCGGGTGGAGACCCAGCCAATGGGCCGAGGCCCCACGATGGCGTTGAAGGGGTCATGGGGCAGGCCGTGGCCTAAGCGTGGTTCGTAAAAATGTGTCATGTGTTAAAGCGTGCGTTTGGCGACCAAGGCGAGTACGTCCAATTCGATTTGGTGATCGATGGGAATGTGTTTCAAACTCTTGCGTAAGGCGTCTTCGCCTGTGGCCTGGGTAATTAAGCTCAATTGATCCACCAACAGTTTGAATTGTGCTGCCGCTAAAGCGGGGTGTGCTTTGGCGTCGAGCACCAAGCCATTGGCGTTGGTGTGGTTCTCGGCTTCTTTGGCATCAAACTCGGCGCGTGCTTCGTCTGTGAGGCGTTTGACTTCTTCATGCGACAAATGCAAGCGCTCGGCTTCGGCCACGATCAACTCGCGTTCTGAGTTGTCCAGCATGCCGTCTTGAAAAGCCAGCATCAAGCGCTGTTTGAATGCCTCACGGTCAATGCGCAGTTGGTCGGTGAAAGCAGAGGCCAGCAAACCAGCGGGGATGGCAAAAATACCAATACCCACCAAGGCCAGCACCACAGTCAACATGCGGCCCATGGGGGTGATGGGCGAGATGTCGCCATAGCCCACCGAGGCCAGCGTCACTACCGCCCAATAGATAGATTGCGGGATGTTTTCAAACTTGTCAGGCTGTGCATCGTGTTCAAACAAATAGCCCAAACTGGCGGTGAGCACCACCAAGAGCATCATGACAAACACCGAGGCAAAGATGACTTGCCATTCGCGCATCACCACTTTGTAAAGTGTTTCCAGCGCGGAGGTGTAGCGTGTGAGCTTGAGCATCCGCATCAAGCGGAAGACGCGTAAGAAGCGCAAGTCCACATGTTGGCTGAACAGGCTCTCCAACACAAACGGCAAGATGGCTAGCAAATCAATGATGGCTTGGCCCGTGCACACATGCGCCCATTGCGGCACACGCAGATGTTTGTATTTGGGGTTCTCGGGCGCCGCGTAGACGCGGGCGGCGTACTCGAGGGTAAAGATGGTGAAGGCCATCACGTCGATGACTTCAAACTCAACGGCAAACAAAGCACGCACCGAAGCGACGGTTTCAAAAATCACGCAGGTGATGGACAGCGCAACCCAAAACACAATGAAGTTGTCGACATAAGTGTGCAAGCGCCCTGAGTGGCCTGTTGGCTCCAGCACAGCAAACACTTTGGCGCGAAAGCTACGCCCCGCGTTGAGGGCCTGAAATTCGTGCCAAGCGGGAATGATTTGGCGTGAAAGTTTGAACATCCTTGCGAGCCGCAGTACCCGCAGCACGCGGAGCATTTCAACATCCACTTCGACAAAGCGTGCAAAGTAAAACGGTGTAATGGCCACCAAATCGACCAAGGCGTAAAAGCTCAAGGCATACCGCAGTCGGGGAAAGTCTTTGCCGGCAAAGTCTGGGTTCAAATGCGCGGTGGCAACGCGCATCACGTATTCGGCGGTGAAGATGCCCACCGTCAACACATCAAACCAATGGAACCATGAGGCGTGGGTGCTGTAGATCTCGGGCGTGTTTTCAACCAACACCGCCACGACGCTGGCGACAATCAAGAAGGCAATGGCGCGCTCCACGACCTGATAAATGCCGTGCTTGTACTCAGGGTCCAGCGCCCATTTGTAAAAACGAGCGAGTGCCGAGGTGTGGGCGTGGTGGGTGGTCATCTGCTGGGATTTTGGATCAGTAATTGACGTAACTCAGCGAGCTCGCGACGCAGTTGTTGCAGCTCTTCTTGCACCGTCAGTTGGTGGTGGTGGTCGCGGTGGTCTTTGTCTTTGTCCGCAGTGATGGAGTCCACGATCACGGCGATGAACAAGTTGAAGATGATGAACGTGGCGATCAAGATGAAGAAGATGAAGAAGACCCATGAATAGGGGAATACTTCCATCACAGGGCGTGCAATGCCATCTGCCCAGCTCTCGAGTGTCATGACTTGGAACAGGGTGAACGCGCTTGTGCTCAAGTCACCAAACCAATCGGGAAAGTCGTGGCGGAAAATGTTGGTGGCAATGACCGAGGCCACATAAAAGATGATCAAGATCAGGCCAAACACCGAGCCCAAGCCTGGCAGTGAGCTGAGCAAGCCACCCACCACTTTGCGCATGCTCTCGACTTTGTTGATGAGGCGAAGCACCCGCAACACGCGCAGCGCGCGCAAGACCGATAAAGAGCCAGAGGCTGGTACCAGTGCGATGCCCACCACGATGAAGTCAAACATGCACCAAGCATCTTTGAAAAACGAGAAACCGCGTGCGGCGATCAGCAACACGATCTCCAAAATGAAGATCGCCAAGATGGTGTGGTCTAGCAAGAAGAGTTCATGCCCCCAAGCCTCCATCACGCTGTGGTTGGTCTCAATGCCCAATATGGCAGCGTTGACGACGATGAGGAAAACGAGAAAGTTTTGAACGACGTGATGGGTGATGAATTGTTCAATTCTGTCGCGCCATGTCGCTGTTTTTGGGGTGCTTTGCATTGCTAAATCCGAGAACTGACGGTGGATGTTTGATAACCTTCCACTCTACCTTATCAGGCTGTCGGCCGCGCTGATTTGCGGACTTGCACGCCTGCGAGGGGCGTTATGAAGGGGCTTAAAAATTTTGAAAATTTCTTAAAATATTTAGCCGTCTTATTGATTTCTTTAGAATTAAAAAATATTCACTTACCTAGATAATTTAATTCGTCATATGGTCAAACCAATTCTTATTGGTTATTCGCCCAGCGGTCGGTGAGCGAGTTGAACACAGTCGTCATTCTTAAAATCATCGCTGCTCCAAATTTTCCATTTGGCACCAATCAGGAAAGACATATATATGAGTGCAAATTTGAGTTTCCAAGCCCATGAAAACTCAGAAAGCTTGACCAAGCGGATTTTCACCAATCCGACCACTCCAGCGTTCACACGTTGGGTGTCGTTGATCAACTTCTGGATTTTTGTTTCCTGCCTATCTTTGGCGGGTGAGACGGTTGAGCCTTACGCGACGGTGTATGACCGCTTGTTCAACTATGTGGAATACGCTGCTGTGCTGTTTTTCACGCTGGACTACCTTGGCAACTTGTATTACGCACCCAACCGTGTCAAGTATTTCTTCAGCTTCTGGGGTTTGGTCGATTTGATCTCGATCTTGCCCACCTACTTGATGATCATGAACTTGACGGCCTTGCAAGGCACCAAAGTGTTCCGTGTTCTGCGCGTGGTGCGTGTGTTGCGGGTCTTGAAGATGGCACGTATTGCCTTGCAACAGTTGGAAGAAAAGCTCGAGTCGTCGAATCCAATTTTGACCAACCTCAAAATCTATTTCATCGCTTTGTTCTCTGTGGTGATGATCTCCAGCACCTTGATGTACTACGTGGAAGGTGATTTGTATTCCCCTGATTCCATCAGCTTGGGTCAAGCCAAGTTGGACGCGCAAATCCAAGCCACACCTTTGGCGGCAGACGCGCCCCCAGAAGCGGCCAAATTCATGCCTGTGGACCCCATCAGCGGCAACCCAATCCCTGAGGACAAACGCTTCTTTACCTCGATTCCCGCAGCCATGTGGTGGTGTATGGTCACCCTCACCACCACCGGTTATGGCGACATGTTCCCACTCACCTTTGGGGGACGTTTGATTGCCTCTGTCACCATGTTGATGGGCTTGGTACTGTTTGGTATTTTGTTGAACATCGTGGGTAAAACCATCATGGTGTTGCTGTTTGGTGAGCACCTGACGGAAGACAACACATCGCCTGCATCACGCGAAGCCATTTTGCGAATGATGGTGAGTCGCAAATGGATTTCAGAACACCGCGCTTACGAGCTGGAGCTGATGTCGGAGGATGACATCAAGCACCGTGTGAAAGACATCTAAGTCAGCGCACGCAACAAAAAATGGCCGCTCATTGAGCGGCCATTTTTTTTCGATGTGGTTTTTTTAAATGAACAACATGAAGCCATTGAGGGTCGAGAAGATGCCCAAGATACCCAGCACGCAAGGCACCCAAAATAGCAGCTGCACACCTGTCAAGATGGCCACAGAGGTGAGTACGATGGCGATTTGCAGCAGAGCCTCTGCGTAGTCAAACCAGGGGTCTTGGCGAAGTGCAGTGTCGCGTTCGTGTTCATGTTCTTTGGCTTGTTCCATCAGCTCTTTTTTGCCGTCGCCCGTTTCAGGCTCGGACTCATAGCGCGCGATGTTCTTTTCGTAGCTATCTAGCTTTTTCTCAGCCAGGGCTTTGGCCGCAGGCGAGAGTTTGTCGTTGGCCAGTTGCAAGCGAAGCTCGTCAGCGGCAATTTTGTAGTCGGTCTGCCGGATGTTCTTGGCTTGGTAGAACGAATAGGCGTTGGCAGCCAAGATGTTGTTACTCATGCTTTCTTTTGAGGCGTTGTTGCCGCCCAAGCTGGCAATGGCCAAACACATGGCCAAGGTAGACACCAACATGGCGCAGCGTGTGCGAAATGGATCGCTGCCGTGTTCTGGCAATTCGGTTTCTGGCGCTTCACTCATGGGTTTTCCTTTGATTCACTTTTTGTTTCTGACTTTTTAACTTTTCGCTTCACAAAGATTTTGTACAGCGCAAAGACAGCCAACAGACCTGCCACGGTGCAGATGATCAGCTCGGTCGTGGTCAGCTGATGGACGAACTGGTCGACATAGTCATAGGTTGACAGTGGCGTGTAGACGTCTGGATTTTCTTGCTTGTATTTTTCGTAGGCACCGTTGTCCATCTGCGTTTCCTTGTGCCCTTAGGCCAGTTTGTTGGCCGCTGAGATGTGCTTTTCTTCTTCCATCTGGTGCTTGATGGATTCGACTTGCTCGTCGGACATGCCCAGCTTGGCTTGCATCATTTTAAGTTTGGCTTGTTCTTCGTCTGTCACCACGCCATCAGCGAGGGCAGAGCGAACTTCCATTTCATACAAGGCTTGGCGACGCTCCACTTGCGCGGTGTAGGCCGTGGCCACGACACCGGTCAAAATCGCAGCCAAGGCGATGGACAAGATTTGCGTGAGGATGACCAGCAGCGAGCCCAAGAAAGTCACAGGGTCCACGTTGCCCCAGCCCGAGACGATGGTGATGACAAACCAGTGCATCGCCGCAGGAATGGACGGGAAGATCTCGGGTTGCTCATGGCCTTCGATGATGTAGATCAGCGACGAGAACAACAAGCAGCTGATGAACAGCAAGAACACCGCCGATGAGAAAGAGTCTTTCTCGGCCTTGACAGCAGCCACCATGTCTTCAAACGCACTGTTGTAGCGCGAGAGTTTGAAAATTCGCATCAAACGGAACATGCGCAGCACGCGCAAGTCTGCGCCGGGCAAGAGCAGTTGCAGGTAGAACGGGACCGTGCTGACAAAGTCGATGATGCCGTAGAAGCTGAACACATACTCTTTGCGTCCCTGCCACCCGGTACCACCGCTGTGGATGTACTTTTCGCCGTAGGACCAAACGCGCAAAACGAACTCGATGGAAAACACGGCCACACTGAACACGTCAAACGCGTGGAATTCAAACATGAAGGCTTCGTGAATCTCAGGCACGGACTCCAAGATGATGCCAATCACGTTGGCCACCACCAGTAAGGCGATGAAGACTTCGACGAAATGGCTGTACTTGTCAGGTACCTCACCCTCCATGATTTCGAAGGTGCGGCGCTTGATGCGTTGAAGCGAGGTGTAGTTAGGAGCTGCTGTTGTGGTCATGGGGCGCTCATTCATTGGCTGACGATTTGTTTTTGGCGCGAAGCATCATGGCTTCGACTTGCTCGTCCGACAGGCGGTAATGGGCTTGCAGACGCTTGAGGGTTTCTTGTTCTTCTTCTGACATATTGCCATCCGAGAACACTTCACGCAGTTGGGCTTCAAAGGCAGCCTTCTTACGCGCCACTTGGTTGGAAAACGCAGAAGCCACGATACCGGTCATGATCGCGGCCATGCAGACGCCCAAGAAACCGGTGATGAGGGCGATGGCCTCACCTGCTTTGGTCATCGGCTCTACGTTGCCATAGCCCGAGGTGATGGTGACGATGGACCAATAGATGGAATGTGGAATCGTGCCAAAGAATTGGGGTTGGTGGTGGCCTTCCGCAAAGTGCATCAGCGAGGCTGACACGATCGTGGCGATGGTTAACAAAAAAACCGCTGAGCCAAACGCTTGGCGTTCGGAGTGAATCGCGTGAAACAAATCTTGCAACGCAGTGTTGTACTTAGAGAGCTTCAAGATTCGCAGCAATCGCAACACACGCAAGATGCGCAAATCGAGGGCGGGGAAAAACATGTGCATGTAATGCGGCACGGTGGCAAAAAAGTCCACCAAACCAAAGGGGCTGAACATGTATTCGAAGCGACCTTTCCAAGACCCCCCGTTGTCACGGCTGTACTTAGCACCCAACGACCACACACGTGCGATGTATTCCACGGTGAAGAACATGACACTCCAAAACTCCAACTCGTGGAAGAAGTCTTTGAACTCAGCGTGAACTTCGGGGACGGAATCCAAAATCACGGCAGAACAGTTGATCAACACCACAAGGGTAATGGCCAACTCGACGAAGCGGCTTGCCGTGTGCTTGGGCGAGCCGTCTAATATTTCCATCAAGGTATTTTTAAAACCTGTTGTCATGGCGAGTGTCTAACGAAATTGAATGAATGAATCGGCGCTCACGCGGGCGTGTGAGCGCTTGTCGGGTGGTCAGGCAAGGTCTCTAGGCCAATGGGCTTAGGCTTTGCCCTGAATTTTTTGCCACAAAGCCAGTTCGTTGGCGGACAAGCGGTCGCCTGTTTGGGCCGCCGTTTCAAACTGGACATCGTCCGTTTGCACGCCGAGTTGCCGAATTTGGCCCAGCAGCACTTTGTAATGCTCCACAGCCAAAGCGGGATTTTCGGCAATCTTATGGATGGGCAGTGGGTTGCGTTCTTCTAACTCGTGTTCTTTGATCACCACGTCAATCAGTGCGTTGACTTCTGCGGTGGTCAGATGCAGACGCTTAGCTTCTGCGCGAATCACCTCAGCTTCGGTTTCGCTGATGTGGCCATCTTTGAGAATAGCAAACAGGTTGGCTTTCAACTGGTCACGTTCTTTGACCAACTCGTCGCTGAAGGCTGAGGCCAACAAAGCAGCAGGGATGGCAAAAATACCAATGCCCATCAGAGCCAAAACGCTGGTCATCGCACGGCCCATGGGGGTGACTGGCGAGATGTCGCCGTAACCCACCGAAGCCAAGGTGATCACTGCCCAATAGATGGCCGTGGGAATGTTCTCGAACTTGTCAGGCTGCGCATCGTATTCAAACAAGTAGCCTAAGCTGGCGGTCAACACCAACAGCAGCATCATGATGAAGGTCGCAGCGCCCATGACGGGCCATTCGCGCACCACGACTTTGACCAGCACAGCGGTGGCATCGCTGCCCCGTGTGAGTTTGAGCAACCGTGCCAAACGGAAGACCCGCAAGAAGCGCAAGTCCATCAGGTGATGTAAGAACACCTCTAAGAAAAAGGGCAGCACGGCCAAGAAGTCAATGAAGGTGGAAGGTGATTTGGCTTGCTTGAAGCGCCCCATGATCGCGCCCTTGTAGCCTGGCTCTTCCACGCAGGAGTAAAGGCGCATGCAGTACTCGACCGTGAAGATGGCCACAGCCACCGCATCGAGTATGACGAATTGCAGATGCAACACGTAGTGGATGCCCTTGACCGATTCCAAAATCACCGCCATCACAGACAGCAACACCCAGACCGCAATGAACACCTCAAAGATGTTTTGCATGGTGCCGCCGTAGTTGCTTGGGTAGACCAAAGCGTGTACTTTTTGGCGGAAGGTGCGCTCTTTGTTGAGTTCTTTGAACTCCGCAATGGCGGGGATTAAGACGCGGAACAACTTCAAGATCCGCAAGAGTCGCAGGAATCGCAACACGCGCAAGTCAATCGGGATGAAGGCCTTCAAGTAAAAGGGTGCCACCGCCAGGAAGTCGATGATGGCGAAGGGGCTAGAGATAAACCCCCAACGCGCCAGCTTGCGGTTTTTGAACTCCTCGTCTTCCGGGGCGAGGTAAAAGCGCAGTGCGTATTCAATGGTGAACACCGTCACAGAGAAGATGTCAAAGAACTCAAACCATACGCGGTAGGGTTCATACACTGCGGGCACGTGTTCGAACATGAGGCTGAACAAGTTGCCAATGATCAGGTAGCTGATCCACTTGTCGAGGTCTTTTTGAAAGTTGCCAGGAAGGTTGGGATCCAGCAGCCAAGCGTAAAGCCATTTGCGCATGGGCAAGTCGCGGGGGATGTGGGCCTCTTCGTCTTGTCCAAAAATAGCTTGGACGTTGAGGTCTTTCAGAAAGTTGTCGCGTTTGTTTTCCATGTCAGACCTCAGAATTCGAATTCAGCAACTTTGATGGCGTAGCCACCTTTGTCGCAAACGGACAAGCGCAATTGCATCTTGTAGTCAATGGGGTCAGCCTCAATCAGCTGGGTTGCCACAAAAGGCGTGGCCGAGCCGGGGGGCGTGGGCATCAAGTCTTCCAACAAAATGGCCCCCATCAACGTGCGGTCGGACGGCACACAGGCGGCTACGAAGTGCGGCGGTTTGTTGAAAAACGGGTTGTTCTGGTCTTTCAGATCGGTTGTTTCTAGGATGTGGGCTAAACAAGCACCCCATGTGCCGGGGCTGCCGGGCTTGGCATCGGCGGGGGGTTTCAGGCCGCCTTTGCATGCGATGTTGGGCGTGTTGGCGTCAAAGCGTGTGGTGCCGGTTTCCGTGAGCCAGGCGACCCAAGCTTCACCATTGCTTTTGGCGGTTTCAGTCTTCAAGGCCTCTTTGTAATTGATGATGCCTAGCCAAGTTACTGCGATCACCACAATGACTAAAAATACCAGAAAGAGTTTGTCCGCTGTGGTTGGGCCGAGATGCGGGCTCTGGGATGTGTGATCGGTGGAAGATGCCATGGAGTTCGCCATTCAAAGAGAGGAAGTCCGGCATAGCGCGCGTGTGCGTCCGCCGGGCGAAAGTATCTTTGATGATATTCGTAAATGTGTCGAATTTATCGAATTAACACTATAAATAACAACAACTTGCAGTCATCTATGAATGATTTAGTGTGAAAAAAAGCCGCTTCAAAAGCGGCTTTTCCATTTGGCAAAACTCAGTGGTTTTGCGAGCCTCGATGCGCCCAACCGGTGGTGTGTTTTTCCACCAAACTGAACAGCTCATACATGACCATGGCCATGGCACCGACCACGACCAAGCCAGCAAAAGCCAAGCCCATTTGCATGGCGGAGCCCGCAGAAATCAGCAAGTAGCCAATGCCTTCGTTGGCCGCTGTCATCTCTGACACGGTGGTGCCCACAAACGCCAAGGTGATGGCGACTTTGAGCGAGCCGTAGAAGTAAGGCATGGAGCGGGGCAGCCCCACTTTGACCAACACGTCCCACCGTTTGGCACCCAACACGCGCAACACGTCTTCCAGCTCAGGCTCTAACGTGGCCAAGCCGGTGGCGATGTTCACCATGATGGGGAAGAAGCTGATCAAGAAGGCCGTCAGAATGGCAGGCCCCACGCCAATGCCAAACCACACCACCAAGATGGGCACAAAGGCCGCTTTGGGCAAAGCGTTGAAGCCAGTCATGAGCGGGTACACGGCGGCATAAGCCAAACGTGAGCTGCCAATCACAAAGCCCAAGAGCACGCCCACCACAATGGCAAGGCCAAACCCCACCATGGTCACCCAGAAGGTGCGCCAGGCGTGGCCAGCAATCACGTCGCGGTATTCCACCATTTGTTCCCAGATGCGCAGCGGCGAGGGGAAGACAAATTCAGACACATGAAAGAGCGAGCACGCGGCTTGCCAAATCACCAAGGTGGCGACGAGCAAACCCCAAGGCGCCCAAGTTTCGAGTTGTTTTTGATTCATGGTGTTTACTGCCCGAGGTGGGCGCCGTCTTGACGCATGGCGCCGATGTGGCCGCGCAGCTCATGCACGATGTTGGTGAACTCAGGCGTGTAGGTCACTTCGAGGTCGCGGGGGCGGGGCAGGTCGATGTCGCGTTTGACCACAAAGCGGCCGGGGCTCTTGCTCATCACGTACACGGTGTCGGCCAAGAAGACGGATTCGCGCAAATCGTGGGTGACCAAGATGACGTTGAATTTTTGCGCGGCGTGCAAGTCACGCAACGTGCACCATAGCTCTTCGCGTGTGAACGCATCGAGCGCGCCGAATGGCTCGTCTAACAAAAGCATTTTGGGTTCATGAATCAGCGCGCGGCAAATGCTGGCGCGTTGTTGCATGCCGCCCGACAGCTCCCACGGGAACTTGCGCTCGTAGCCACTCAAACCCACGGTTTGCAGCAGTTGGATGGCGCGTGCTTCGTACTCGGCCTTTTTGGCTTTGAAGTTGGCGCGGTAAGGCTCCACGATCTCCAAAGGCAGTAAGACGTTGTCCAGTGTTGTGCGCCAAGGCAGCAGCGAGGACGATTGAAACGCCATGCCGCTGATTTTGAGTGGGCCGTTCACGGGCTGGCCGTCCACATAAATCTCGCCTCGGCTGGGTTTTTTCAAACCCGTGGTGAGTTTCATGAACGTGGACTTGCCGCAACCTGAAGGGCCAACAATGGCGATGAACTCGCCTTGTTTGACCTGCAGGTTGATGTCTTCCACCGCGAAGTGGTTTTGCGCCAACAACTCGTCGTTGTAGGCGAGCCAGACGTTTTGAAAGTCGACGAAATGTTCAGGAGAAGCGGTCATTCAAAAGGGCCTGTTTACTTCTTACCTTTGGGCAACACGTCGAGCTCTTTGGCCGATGGCAAGAAGGAACCATTCCAGATGTCTTCCGACTTGACGCGAGTTTTGGTGTTGAACGCATCAGACACTTGTGAGGCCATCAACGACAAGCGTGGACCTTTGACTTGGCCAAAGCCTTCAGCGCGTGCGTCGGGGCTGTTGATCACGGTGTCGATGGCCAGTTTCAGGCGGCGTGTTTCGAGTTCAGAGTTGATGATGCCGTCGCGGGCTTTGACCGATTCGATGGCTTTGGCTGGGTCAGCGATCACATCTTTTGCACCTTTGGCAAAGGCGGACAAGAAGGCTTTGATGGCGGCTGGATTTTCTTTGATCAACTTAGGCGACGCGATGATGACGTTGCCATACAGCTTCACGCCAAAGTCTGGGTATTGCATGACAACCACGTCGTCAGCCTTGACGCCACGGGCTTCGATGTTGAGCAAGGAGGTGAACGTGAAGCCGGTGATGGCGTCCACATCGCCGCGCACCAACATGGTTTCGCGCAAAGGTGGGTCCATCGACACCCAGTTCACCGCCGGCACATTGTTGGCTTTGGCGAAGATGGGGAAGGCACGGCGGCCTGCGTCAAACACGGGCGCGCCGAGTTTTTTGCCAGCCAAGTCGGCTGGGGTTTTGATACCCGATTTCTTCAACGCCATCACCGACGCGGGGGTGTTGTTGTAGACCATCATCACAGCCACAGGCTTGTTGGGTGCGTCTGGGTTGTTGGCGTGGAATTCCATCAAGGCGGCCAAGTCGGCAAAGCCCAAGTCGTAAGCGCCTGAGGCCACGCGGTTGACTGCGCCGCCTGAGCCGTTGCCTGCGTCCACGCTCACGTCGAGCTTGGCGTCTTTGAAATAACCTTTGGCGACAGGCACCAAGAAGAAGGCGGCGGGGCCTTCAAAACGCCAGTCGAGTTGAAACTTAAGGGGGGTGGTCTGTGCCGAAACAGCCGCAAAACTGGCAGCCAGTGCCAAGCCAAGGGTGGTTTTGATGAACGTGCGTTTGATCATGTGGGCCTCTGAAATACGAAATGAAGAAAAGGTGTTGTGTACAACATTGCAATAAAGGTGCCCGCTCTGAGCGCCTGTTTTGAATGGGTTCGGCGCAAATTGTGCGCGAGTTTGGTTTGTATACAAACTGACGCTGCATCCATATGGTGCAGCGCACCCTGATGGTGCGATTTGGTGTTTTGTTGTTCAGCCATAAAAAAACCAGCTCGAAAGCTGGCTTTGTGGGCAGGTGAAAAGCGTGGGCGCTTAGTCGGCTTGCACTTCAGCGCGGTGCTGCGCCGATTTAAGTTTTCCCCAGCCCAGCACAATGACTGCACCAGCTGCTGCTGCTGCCATGTGGAACCAAGGGTTGGCTTCGCCGAAGGCTTTGAGCGTCACATCGTTGGCCACAGTCTCGCCACCCACCCAGCCAATCAAGCACGCACCCAAGGTGATGATGATGGGGAAGCGATCCATGAGTTTGATCATCAAGCTGCTACCGAAAATCACCAACGGGATGCTGATGGCCAAGCCAATGATGAGCAACACTTCGTCGCCTTTGGCGGCAGCGGCCACGCCAATCACGTTATCCAAGCTCATCACCAAGTCAGCGATCAAGATGGTTCGAACGGCAGCGAACAAGTTGCTGTGCTCGCTGGCTTCTTCGTTGCCTTCTTCTTCCGCTTCTAGTAGTTGGGCACCAATCCACAGCAGTAACAAGCCGCCGATGATTTGCAAGTACTCCAAAGCCATCAGCTTGGCCGCAATCACGGTCAAGCCGATACGCAACACCACGGCTGCGCCAGAGCCAAATAGGATGGCTTTCTTTTGTTGTTCTGGTGGCAAGCCGCGAGCGGCCAGTGCGATCACCACGGCGTTGTCGCCTGACAAAAGAATGTTGATCCAAGTGATCAACAACAAACCTAACCAGAAGTCAGTGCTTTGAAGTAGTTCCATATTTTGTGTGCTCCAGAGGGTATTTTTTATAAGTGTCAAGTGTAACGGCGTGACATTCCAGTACACGTTGGTATTACTGCTTACTGACACGCCGTCACCCGCCGAAGAGCCGGAGGAACATGAAAAAGCCCGCTGAACCAGCGGGCCGTTTCATGTGTGGGTTGTCGGTGGAAGGGGCTTGCGTTGTTTTAATGCGCGTCGGCTTGACGGGCTGCGGCCACGGCCGCTGACTCGTCTTCAGACGCGCCATTGAAAAACAGGTTGAGCAACACCGCAGAAAGAGACGCCAACAAAATGCCAGACTCGATGAGGGGGTGCAAGTCGTGTGGCATCCATTGCTTGAAGTTGGGGGCGATCAGCGGAATCATGCCGATGCCAATCGAGATAGCCACCACCAAGCTGTTGAAGCGGTTGTTCTTGAAGTCCACCCCGCCCAAGATGCGAATGCCGGTGGCAGCCACCATGCCAAACATCACCAAGCCAGCACCGCCCAGCACAACCGTGGGCAATGACTCCACCAAAGCCGCCATTTTGGGGATCACGCCCAAGATGATGAGGATGAGACCACCGGCCACGCACACAAAGCGGCTCTTCACGCCGGTGACGGCCACCAAGCCCACGTTTTGCGAGAAGCTGGTGTACGGGAAGGTGTTGAAGATGCCACCAATCAGCGTGCCCAAACCATCGGTGCGCAAGCCACGGGTGAGCGCAGCGCGGTCCACATGGCGGTCGGTCATCTCGCCCAAGGCCAAGAACATGCCGGTAGATTCGATCATCACCACCACCATCACCAAGCTCATGGTGAGGATGAGCACAGGGTCAAACACGGGCATGCCGAATTGGAAGGGCAGCACCACATCAAACCAAGCGGCTTTGCCCACTTTGTCGAAGTTCATCAGTCCCATGCTGGCGGCTGCGATGCCGCCGATCACGATGCCCAACAGCACAGATATGTTGGCGATGAAGCCTTTGGCGAATTTGGAAATCATCAAGATCGAAGCCAGCACCAAAGCTGCAATGCCCACGCCGGTGAGGTCTGCGTATTTGGGGTTGGGCATCTTGGCCAGCAGGGCCAAATCTTTGGGAACGGCTGGCAAAGTTGAGCCTGGCGCAGACGCGGCCGCCGCAGCGTCTGCCAGCCACTTGGCGTGTTCTGGGTTGACGATGGAAGGCGCGGTTGGGCCGAAGGGGTTGCCGAAAATCCAGTTGATGCCAATGCGCATCAAGCTGATGCCGATGACGGCAATGATGGTGCCGGTGACGACGGGCGGAAAGAACCGCAACATGCGGCTGACCAGCGGCGCAATGGCCATGGACACCACACCCGCACCGATGATGGCGCCGAAGATGAGCTGCGCGCCTGCATCGCCCGGGTTTGAGCCAGCCATGGCAACCATGGGTGCGACGGCTGCAAAGGTCACACCCATCATGACGGGCAAGCGAATGCCAAACCATTGGGTCGCGCCCCAAGACTGAATGAGCGTGACCAAGCCGCACACAAACAAGTCGGCCGAGATGAGCATGGCCACTTGTTCGGGGCTGAGCTTGAGTGCACGGCCCACGATGAGTGGCACGGCCACTGCGCCGGCGTACATGACGAGCACGTGTTGTAAGCCTAGGGCGGCGAGCTTGCCTGTTGGCAGGCGTTCGTCGACGGGATGGGTGGATTGGGTCATTGAGAGTCCTTGTCTGTTTTTCGCATACAAAACTGTATACAAAATAACCTTGCGTTCTCTTACGGAGAAACCCTATTTTTTTGGTGTTTTGCTGGGCTCGCTGTGCGCAGAGGGCTTGGGCCGGTTCCTCATGCTGGGTACAGAAATCGTCACCGGCCCAAGCCCCCTACGCACAGACTGCGGCGAGCCATATTCCTAACCTAACCAGTTGTGCGGCTTGGGTGCGGCAGCCGACGATTTCTGTACCCAGCATGAGGAGGCTGCCGCAACCAAGCTGCACAACCCTTTCCGGCGTAAAACACTACGAGAAGATTTAGCGCAACACATCCAACAACGTCCGCGCCACCACCTTGGTCGCACGTCGCACATCTTCCAGTACCACACGTTCATCGTTGCGCTTCGCGTGGCTCTCCAGCACCGTGCGTGGCCCCGCGCCGTAGATGACGCCGGGGATGCCGCGTTCCACATACAAGCGCACATCGGTGTAGAGCGGGGTGCCCACGGCGGGGATGGGTTCACCAAACAGTTGTTCACCGTGTTTTTGAATGGCGTCGACCAAGGGCTTGTTGCCCGCCAGCGGCACCATGGCTTTGGCCAACAAGAGGCGTTTGATGTCGATTTTCAGTTGCTTGCCACCCCGCGGTGGGTTGAAGGATGCAGCTGCTTCTTGGATGGTTTTGCGAATGGACGCTTCCACCTCGACGGGGTTTTCTTCGGGAATCATGCGGCGGTCAAGTTTGAACACCACTTTGCCGGGCACCACGTTGGTGTTGGTGCCGCCGTTGATTTGGCCCACGTTCAGGTAGGGGTGCGTGATGCCTTCGATCTTCGAGGTGGTTTTTTTGTATCCCTCATTGAGCGCGTGCAGGGCGTTCAAGATGTGCACCGCGCCTTGCAGGGCATCGGTGCCGCTGTCGGGAATGGCGGCGTGGGCCATTTCGCCTTGCACGGTGACTTCCATTTGCAAGCAGCCGTTGTGCGCGGTGACCACTTGGTAGCTAAAGCCGGCGGCAATCATCAAGTCGGGTTTGGTCAGGCCTTGGGCGAGTAACCAGCCTGGGCCTTTTTCGCCACCAAATTCTTCGTCGTAGGTGAAGTGCAACTCGATCCCGCCTTTCAACGGTAGGCCCAATGATTCCAATGCACGCGTGGCAAAGGTGAAGGTGGAGAAGTCGCTCTTGCTCACCGCCGTGGCGCGGCCATACATGGCGCCGTTTTCAATTTCGCCGCCGTAGGGTTTGTGCGCCCAGCCGTCGCCGGGGGGCACCACATCGCCGTGTGCGTTGAGGGCAATGGTCTTGCCGCCGTCGGCAAACTTGCGACGCACGATGAGGTTGGTGATGCTCTCTAGGCCATAGGCTTTTACTTCGTCGCTGGGCACGGCGTGCTTTTCGGCGTCGTAGCCAAAGTCTTTCAGTAGCTCTGCGGTGCGTTCGGCGTGGGGTGCGTTGTTGCCGGGCGGGGTGTCGGTGGGGACTTGTACCAAGGCTTGCAAGAATTGCACTTGCTCGTCAAAGTGCGCGTCAATCCAAGCGTCGAGTTGGGCGTAGGTGGTTTGGTCGGTCATGGCTTGTCTTGTGGTTTTTTGTGGGCGTGTAAAGCTCAGGCGCGCAAGTGGTGCAGCAAGTGCATGAAGGCATCGATGGCCAGCTGCATGTCGTCGCTGGTGGTTGATTCCAGCGGGTTGTGGCTGATGCCGGCGTTTTGGCCGCGCACAAACAGCATGGCTTGGGGCATCACCTCGTGCAGCTTCATCGCGTCGTGGCCTGCACCGCTGGGCAGGTGAAACACAGGCACGCCCAAGCTTTGCACAGCGTGTTCCCACAAGGTTTGCAGCTTGGCGTCGCTGGGTGCGGCGCTGGCGCGCATGGTTTCTTCGAGGGTGTAGTGCAAGCCACGGCGCTCGCAAATGGCTTTGAGTTCGTTCACTACGTCGTGCATCAGGCTGTCGCGCAGTGCATCGGTGGTGGCGCGCAAATCGAGGCTGAACTGGCAGCGGCCAGGCACCACGTTGATGGAGCCATTGGGCACAGCCAACATGCCCACGGTGCCCACGCATGCCGATGTTGGCTTGCCCGCTGTGTCGGCAGACACGGCGTTCAATTCTGCGGCGCTTTTTTCAACGTAGAGCGTGAGTTCGGCCACGGCGGTGGCGGCATCACGGCGACGGTCCATCGGTGTGGTGCCTGCGTGGCTGGCCATGCCCATCACCTCGCCCACAAAGCGCACGCTGCCGTTGATGGAGGTGACGATGCCTAAAGGAATGTCGAGTTCGTTCAACACAGGGCCTTGCTCGATGTGCACTTCGACAAAGCCCAAATACTCAGCAGGATTGCGCGTGAGTTTGGGGATGTCTTCAATCTTCAAGCCGGCTTGCTTCATGGCTTGACGCATCGTCACACCTTCGGCATCTTTTTGGTCCAGCCACTCGTTTTTGAAGTCGCCCACCAAAGCGCCAGAGCCCAAGAAGGTGGCTTTGTAGCGTTGGCCTTCTTCTTCGGCAAAGGCCACGACCTCAAGGTTGAAGGGCAGGCGTTGGCCTGCACGGGCCAGTTCGCGCACACAGGCCATGGGCACGAAGATGCCCAACCGTCCGTCGTATTTACCGCCGTTGCGCACGGTGTCGTAGTGCGAACCGGTCATCAAGGTTTTGGCCTTCGACGCTGTATTCGTCTGGGCCGCTTTGTAAATGCCCACCACGTTGCCCACCGCGTCAATGCGCACGTCGTCAAAGCCACAGGCCTTCATGCCCAGCTCAATCGTGCGGGCGCATTTGAGGTGCGCGTCGGTCAAGTAAGTGACGGTGAGTTCTTCGCGTGCAGCGTGCGGTGCGCGCTTATTCGCCAAGCCTGCATCGCTGAACTGGGCCAGCCACTCGTGCCAGTCCCACACCTCGTGGCCCAGCGCGGGCTCGTAGCCCAGTTTGTCGTTCAAACGAATCTCGACGATGCGGTGGATGTTGCGCAAGCACTCGGCCAGTTCGTAGTCGGGGTGGTTGTGCAGGCGGCGCTCGAAGGTGCTGATGATTTGTTGCTTGTTGAGGCCAGAGCCACGCGGGCCGCGCACCGCCAAGATGAACGGAAAACCAAACTTGGCGTTGTAGCTGGCATTGAGCTGCTGGATGTGTGCAAACTCTTCGGGCGTGCAGTGGGTCAAGCCCGCTTTGGTTTGCTCGTGGGTCGATTCAGCGGTGAGGCTTTTGCTCACCATCGCTTTGCCTGCCAACTCGGGGTGGGCACGCACCAAGGCGAGTTGAGGTGCGCGGCCTGCTTTTTCCAGCACCTTCACCATCGCGTGTTTGAGCGCGGCGGCAGAGGCAAAAGGGCGCGCATCTAGGGCTTGGGCAGCAATCCAATCGGAGTGTTCGTACAAACCGGTCAGCAAGGCCGCAGCCTCAGCGTGAGGCAGGGTGTTGATTTGGTTCAGCGTGATGTACGAGTGGCTCATGTGTTTGTCCTGCTAATTAGTTGCCGCTGTAGGGATGCACTTGCTTCCAGTGGCGCGCAATGTCGATGCGGCGGGTCACCCACACGCGGTCGTGTTGGGCAATGTGGTCTAAAAACTTTTGCAACGCCACGATGCGCCCGGGTTTGCCCAGCAAACGGCAGTGCATGCCAATGCTCATCATCTTGGGGGCGTTGTCGCCGTCTGGGTCACCCTCGGCATACAGCGCATCAAAGCTGTCGCGCAGGTAAACAAAGAAGTCGTCGGCTTGGCTAAAGCCTTGGGGCAAGGCAAAGCGCATGTCGTTGCAGTCCAGCGTGTAGGGCAAGACGAGTTGCGGCACCACGTCACCATTGGTTTTTTGGACCTTCATCCAAAAGGGCAGGTCTTCGCCGTAGTAGTCGCTGTCGTATTCAAAGCCGCCGTGGTCGGCCACGAGGCGGCGGGTGTTGGGGCTGTCGCGGCCGGTGTACCAACCCGCGCCGTGAATGCTGTTGCCGTGCGTGGTGTGGGTGAGGCGTTCGATGATCTCGATGCCTTTGTTCATGTGCTCGCGCTCGGTGGCCGCATCGGTGGTTTGGTAGTTGATCCAGCGGTAGCCGTGGCAGGCAATTTCGTGGCCCAGTTCCACAAACGCAGCGGTGAGTTCGGGGTGGCGCTCCAGCGCCATGCCCACGCCAAACACGGTGAGGGGCAGACCGCGTTTTTCAAACTCGCGCAAGATGCGCCACACGCCCACGCGTGAGCCGTATTCATAGATGCCTTCCATGCTCAGGTGGCGGTCTGGAAAGCTAGGCGGGTTGAACATTTCGCTCAAAAACATTTCGCTGCCCGCGTCGCCGTGCAGCGTGGCGTTCTCGCCGCCTTCTTCGTAGTTCAGCACAAACTGCACCGCAATGCGGGCTTGGTTGGGCCATTGCGCGTGGGGCACTTGGCGGCCGTAGCCCACCAAATCGCGCGGGTAGGCGGCGGTGCTGTCGTAGGTGGCGTTGGGGTTGGACATGCGGTGTCTCCGAAGGTTCGCTGAAAGGGTCAGGCCAGTGCCATGGCGATGTCGTTGCTCGGCACTTTGCGGTCTAGGGCCAAGCCTTCTTCCACGTTGCGCAAGTGCTCGTCCATCAGCTTGACAGCCAAGTCTTCGTCTTTGGCGGCGATGGCTTTCAAAATTTCAGCGTGCTCTTCGGCGGAGTGTTCGGCGGCATTGGCGCTTTGGTACATCAGCGTGATGAGGGCGCAGCGCGAGATCAGCTCACTCAAAATTTGCGCCAGTACATCGTTGCCCATGAGCTCGGCGATGCGCACATGGAAGTCGCCCAACAGGTCAGTACGGCCCGGCACATCGCCCCGGCTGACCGCGGCTTTTTCTTCGGCCACGTGGTCTTTGAGGGCTTTGATTTGGGCGGGCGTCACGTTGCGCACAAAGCTGCGCGTCATCTCCACCTCAATCATGCGGCGCACGGCAAATACTTGACGGGCTTCGTCAGAGGAGGGCGTGGCGACAAAGGCACCGCGTGCGGGTTCCATGCGGATGAGGCGCTTTTGCACGAGTTGAAACAGCGCTTGGCGAATGAGGGTGCGCGAAACGCCAAAGTGGTCGGCCAGTTTTTGCTCGGCCAGTTTGGTGCCGGGGTGCAGGCGGTGCTCGACGATGGCTTTGGTGAGCGCATCCACAATGCTGCGGGTGGCGGTTGAGCTGTCCATGGGGTTCTCCGGCAAATTCGATAAGCTTGATGATAGACCGAAATTCAAAAACTGTATACACTTTTGGTAGACCAAGTCGGTCGCCATCTACCATTTGGAGCATTTCATGGGATTGAGCACACACGTTTTAGACACCATGCACGGCGGCCCCGCAGCGGGCATGAAGGTGACTTTGTTCACCACAGACAACGGCCAAGCGACCTTGGTTAAGTCGTTCACCCTGAACCACGATGGCCGCAATCCCGATGGTTTGCTGTACGACAACGACAGCTTGAAAAAGGGCACCTACCGCTTGGTGTTTGACGTGAAAGGCTACTTTGCGTCGAAGCAGGTTGAGCTGCCAGAGCCTAATTTTTTAGACCAAGTGAGCCTTGACTTTGGCGTGGCGCATACCGATCAGCACTATCACGTTCCGCTTCTGGTAAGTCCTTGGAGTTACTCAACCTACCGCGGGTCTTAAGTTTTTTTGTATACGCAGTGGCATACGCACTGCGGAAATGGGGCGCAAGTCACTAAAATCTGGGTCTTCTCCCCAGATTCGCAAACCCCACCATGACCCAAGTCACCAACACCGTGCGCTTTGTGCTCGACGGCCAGATCGTTGAAGCCCAAGGTGCGCGCCGCACCACCACCGTTCTTGATTACCTGCGCGAGCAGCTCCACCGCACCGGCACCAAAGAAGGTTGCGCCGAGGGCGACTGTGGTGCCTGCGTGGTGATGGTGGGTGAACTCAATGCCGCGGGCACGGGCGTGGACTATGTGGCTACCAACGCGTGTATCCAGTTGCTGCCTTCGCTCGATGGCAAATCCATCAAGACGGTGGAGAGCTTGAAGAAGGCCGACGGCACGCTGCACCCCGTGCAAGACGAGATGGTCAAGTGCCACGGCTCGCAGTGCGGCTTTTGCACACCTGGCATCGTGATGAGCTTGGTGAATTTGGTGCAAACCAACACCTCGCCTGTGCGCCAAGACATCACCAACGCACTGAGCGGCAACTTGTGCCGTTGCACAGGCTACGCGCCCATCATCGACGCGACGGCCAAAGCCTGCGAAAAGAAATCAGCTTTGAAAATCGACGACAGCGCCGACCTGCCTTTGCTCAAAGAAATCAAGCGCTCCAGCGTGCCAACCATGAGTTTGGAGGGCGACATCATCGTGCAGCCCGTGGTGCGTACCAAGAAGGGCAATGAGTTTGTGTCACCCGCCACGCTGGCGGAAGTGGCTGATTACTTGGTCAAACACCCCACCACCACTTTGTTGGCGGGCAGCACCGAAATCGGTTTGCAAGTGAACAAGCAGTTTGCGCGTCCCGACCACATCATGTACTTGGGCAACGTCAAAGAACTGCGCCAAGTGGCTCAGACTGACAAGGCTTGGCGCATCGGTGCCGCCGTGTCGCTGACCCAAGTGGAAGCGCTGGTCGCCAAGGCTTACCCCGACTTTGCCGAAGTGCTGCGCCGCTTTGGTTCGCCCCCCATCCGTTCCACCGCCACGCTGGCGGGCAACATTGCCAACGGCTCGCCCATCGGCGACTCGATGCCTTGCTTGCTGGCGCTGGGTGCCAACCTCGTGTTGCGCCGTGGCGAGAAGACGCGCCACGTACTGCTCGAAAACTTCTACACCGGCATGAAGAAAAACGTGCTCGAAGCGGGTGAGTTCATCGAAGCGGTTGAGTTGCCCAAACCAGTGAAGGACCAAGTGTTCCGCGCGCACAAGGTGAGCAAGCGTTTTGAGCAAGACATTTCTGCCACATGCGCCGCCATCAGCTACACGCTCAAAGGCGGCAAGCTCAGCGGCGTGAAGTTGGCCTACAACGGCTTGGCCCCATCGCCAAGCCGCGCGCCCCAACTGGAAGCCGTGTTGGAAGGCAAATCACCCGCCGACGTGAAAGCGGCAGACCTTGACGCCGCCATTGCCGCCAGCTTCACCGCGCGTGATGGCTTGCGTGCCACATGGGCGTACCGCGCTTTGGTGGCCCGCAACTTGGCCTTGGAATTCATCGAAGAACAGAAAGAGGTGGCTTGAATGAACGCTCCTACCGCACTCAAAAACCTGCTGCCTGTTTCAGGCGTTCAGCAAGGCACCGACGTGGTCCACGAGTCCGCGCATTTGCACGTGACTGGCTCTGCCACCTACATCGACGACATCCCTGAGCACGCAGGCACTTTGTATGCCGCGCTCATCTTGTCGCCCGTGGCGCACGGTGAGTTGATTGGCGACGGCATTGACCGCGAAGCCATTCTCAAAGAGCACGGCGTGGTGGCGGTCTACACGGCCAAAGACATTCCGGGCGAAAACAACTGCGGCCCCATCGTGCACGATGATCCGTTCCTCGCCGCTAGCAAGGTCGAGTTTGTCGGCCAAGCCGTAGCCGTGGTTGTGGCGCGCGACATGCTGTACGCACGCGAAGCGGCCCACAAAGCCAAGGTGCTGGTGAAAGAACTCAAGCCCATCCTCACGGTGGAGGAGGCGATGGCAGCGAACAGCTTCATCATGCCGCCTAAAGGCATCACCCGTGGCGACGCAGCCGCTGCCATTGCCAGCGCACCGCACACCATCAAGGGCACGACACGCACCGGCCAGCAAGAACAGTTTTATTTGGAATGCCAAATCACCTACGCGGTACCCAAGGAAGACGGTCAGCTCACGCTGTACGTGTCGACCCAGCACCCCGACGGCAACCAACGCGAAGCCGCGCATGCCCTGAACCTGCACACCAACGACGTCGAAGTGATTTGCCGCCGCATGGGTGGTGGCTTTGGTGGCAAAGAGGGCAACGCCAGCATCTTCAGCCAGAGCGCCGCTTTGGCCGCGTTCAAGCTGCAAAAACCCGTCAAGCTGCGCATCAACCGCGACGACGACATGACCATCACCGGTAAGCGTCACGATTTCCGCATCGATTACGAAGTGGGCTTTGACGACACAGGCCGCGTGCTCGGCGCCGACATCACGCTCATGTCGCGCTGCGGTTACAGCACCGACTACTCAGGCCCGGTGAACGACCGCGCTTGCTTGCACATCGACAACAGCTACCACATCCCTGCGCTCAAGCTCATCAGCCACCGCTGCAAAACCAACACGCAAAGCGCCACTGCTTTCCGTGGTTTCGGCGGCCCACAAGGCATGTTTGGCATTGAAACGGTGATGGACGAGATTGCGATGACTTTGGGCAAAGACCCATTGGAAGTGCGCAAGCTCAACCTCTACAAAGACCCCGCCATCAGTGGCACGCCTGACACGATGACCACCCAATACAACCAGCTGATTGAAGACTGGGTGGGTGACAAGGTGATCGCGCAGGTCGAACACGAATCCAACTACGCCGAGCGCCGCGCAGCGGTGCAAGCCTTCAACGCCAAGAGCAAAACCCGCAAGCGCGGTTTGTCACTTGTGCCGTTGAAGTTTGGCATCAGCTTTACGGCCACCCACTTGAACCAAGGTGGCGCGCTGCTGGTGGTCTACATGGACGGTTCGGTCAGCTGCAACCACGGCGGCACCGAAATGGGCCAAGGCCTGAACACCAAGATGGCGCAGGTGTGTGCCGATGGTTTGGGCATCAGCGTGGACCGCGTGCGCATCACCGCCACTGACTCGCAAAAAGTGCCCAACGCTTCGGCCAC
>CANBWY010000030.1 GCA_947373245.1 Comamonadaceae bacterium | reverse complement strand
CGTGGCCGCGAAAAAGGCGACATGGCCGTGATGCGCCAAATGGCGCACGAGCTAGGGATTTGGTTTCCCCAGCATGCGCAAACCATGGACGCCGCCTTAGCCCTGCACTTGCGTCGTGTGGGCTACGACGCTGAGACAGGCATCGTCTCAGCGCCTGAAGCCCTGCCCGAAGACGAGATGCATGGCAACGGCAGCTGCGGTGATAGCGGCTGCGCTTAAGCCTTCGCTTTAAGCGTAACGTTGACGCGCCAGCGCTGCGCCATCGGCCAGTGCTTGCAGCTTCTTCATCGCCACCTCGCGGCTCATGGGCGCCAAACCGCAGTTGGTGCAAGCAATCAAACGATTTTTCGGCACATATTTCAACGCCATGCCAATGGTATCGGCCACTTGTTCTGGCGTTTCAATCACATCGCTGGCCACGTCAATCACGCCCACCATCACGTCTTTGCCTTCGAGCAAAGCCATCATCTCGGGCGGCACATGTGAGTGGTAACACTCCAAGCTCACTTGCTGGATGCTGCTCTTGGCCAGGGCAGGCAACACCTTTTCGTATTGACGCCACTCGTCGCCCAAGGTCTTCTTCCAGTTGTTGTTGGCTTCAATGCCGTAGCCATAGCAAATGTGAACGGCGGTGGTGCAGGTCAAACCTTGCGCGGCGCGCTCTAGGGCTTTGACACCCCAGTCTGCGGCTTCTTCCAAGTACACATTGAAGGCGGGTTCATCAAACTGGAGATATCCACGCCATCGGCTTGCAGGGCCAGGGCCTCTTGGTTCAGCAACTCAGCAAAGGCAAATGCCATGTCGATGCGGCCTTGCACCGCGTCTTTGCCCTTGCCATAGAAACGGTCGGCCACGGTGTCGACGATGGTCATGGGGCCGGGCAAGGTGAACTTGAGCTTCTTCTTGGTGTGAGCGCGGGCAAGTTGCGCTTCAAACGCATGCACACGGCCTTTGAGGCGCAGCGGCGCGATGACTTGCGGCACTTGCGCGTCATAGCGGTTGTTGCGAATGCCCATGGTGACTTTGTTTTCAAAGTCGATGCCTTCGACTTGCTCTAGAAAGCCATGCACAAAGTGTTGACGCGATTGCTCGCCGTCACCAATCACATCGAGGCCTGCGTCTTCTTGCGCCTTGATCCACAAGAGCGTGGCGTCGGCCTTGGCTTGCAGGAGCGCCTCTCCTTCAGCTTGCCATTTGGGCCAGAGCTTATGGGTCTCAGCCAACCATTCGGGTTTGGGCAAACTTCCAGCAATAGCGGTTGAAAACATGGGACAGTCTCCTTTGGTGTGTGGTGAGAGGAGGGGGGGGATTTAAAACGGTTTAGACCAAAGAAAACTCTTTGGCCAGCAACTCATACGACCGGGCTTGCGCGGCAGGCGCATGCGTCCAGGTGATGATGACCACCTCGTCGAGTTGCAAACGCGCTGCCAACTTGCGCAGTTTGTCGGCCACTTGTGGGGCGCTACCCACCAGCGCGCTCGCACGCAACTGGGCCAAAGCCACTTGCTCAGAGGCGTTGTAGTCGCGCACGGCTTGGTCTGGGGGCAGCAAGGCGCCGATGCGGCCTGTGTTGCGGTCCATCTTCCAGCGCGCGCGGCTTTGGAACAAATGCCAAGCCTCATCTTCGGTGTCTGCCGCCAAGGCCCAGACGCACACCGTGGCGCGCGGCTTGGGGTTGCGCGCGTTGGCGCGGTAATTGGCACGGTACAAGTTCAGGGCGTTGTCCACGCCTTGCCCATCCGTGATGAAGTAGGCAAACGCGTAGGGCAAGCCGAGGTGTGCCGCCAGCTGTGCGCCATAGTCTGAACTGCCTAGCATCCACACATCGGGCGATGTCGGGCCGCTGGGATAGGCAAACACGCCGTGTCCGGGGTGGCCGGCTGGAATCGGTTCGCCCGTGACCCAAGCTTGCAGTTCCATCACTTGTTGCGGGAAATTGTCAGAAGCGTGACGGTCTGGGTTGAGCAGCTGCGCGGTGCGGCCATCGCTGCCGGGTGCGCGCCCCACGCCGAGGTCAATGCGACCGGGGGCTAAGGCGTCGAGAACGCGGAATTGTTCGGCAACTTTGAGGGGCGCATAGTGCGGCAACATGATGCCCGCAGAACCCAAGCGGATGCGCGTGGTGCGAGCAGCAATGGCCGCCATCAACACCTCGGGCGCAGAACCCACAATGCTGGGGTGGCTGTGATGTTCACTCACCCAAAAGCGGTGGTAACCCCAGGCCTCACATTGACTGGCGAGGGCCAAGGTTTGACGAATGGCCGCATCTTGGTGAAGTCCAGATACAGCAACGGATTGATCGAGAGCAGATAGTTTGAGCACAGCGCAGAGCTTAACTGGCTCTGCCCCCCATCGCTGTCACGCAGGCACCAATCCTTGGGAGTTAAGCGATTTGTGCGCGTGAGCGACGGTTGATTTGGCGCATCGACATCAGTGCATCCAAGAAACCATGCAACCAGTCCATGTCAATTGGTTTTTGGAGCAGCTGCACGCCTTCGGGCAACCCGCCTTTGGCTTGCACGTCTTCAGCACTCATGCCAGTGATGACCACCACCGCCAAGTTGCTGAACAAAGCGTGGCTGCTGAGGGTTTTCAAGAATTCAAAGCCATCCACATTGGGCATGCGTAAATCCGTCAGCAGCACTTGGGGTTGCAAGCTGGGCATATCCAGCAACGCCTCCATCGCTGAGGCATACATGACGGCATCCAAAGGCAATCCCCATTGGTCAAAGTTGGCTTGCAACATCAACCGAGTCTCGTCGTCGTCCTCCACCACCAAGACCCGTAAACGGTCCTCCCCTTGCATCAATGAGGCTGGTGCGAGGTTGTGACGGCGCTGGTAGGCATCAATGGATTGCAAAGAAATGCGTCGATGCCCACCCTGGGTCTTCCATGCTTTGAGGTCGTTTTTCTCCACCAAACCTTGAACCGTCCCCACAGAGATGCCTAATAATTTGGCAGCGTAGCTGGTACCGCAATAACCGTCATACGGCTCTTTTGTGGGAGGCATATTCATGAGATGTTCCTTTTCTTTCATCATCTAAAGGTGAGCTACAAAAATATGCAACCATTTGTATGCATTATATATTCAATTAAACCTATTAAAGTAATAAAAATGATTCATAACCACTTGTGATTTAAAAAAGTCAGACGCTCAGACCACAAAAAAGCCCAGCCACCGCGAAGGTGCTGGGCTTTTGAATCGCCGAGGAAATTTACTTCAAAGCTTTGAAGCGCACGCGCTTGGGCTTGGCGCCCTCTTCACCCAAACGCTTCTTTTTGTCAGCTTCGTATTCTTGATAATTGCCATCAAAAAATACCCACTGGCTGTCGCCTTCAGCGGCCAAGATGTGGGTGGCAATGCGGTCCAAGAACCAGCGGTCATGGCTGATCACCATCACAGAGCCGGCGAACTCCAAGAGCGCATCTTCCAAGGCGCGCAAGGTTTCGACGTCCAAGTCGTTGGATGGCTCGTCCAGCAGCAACACGTTGCCGCCTTCGATCAAGGTCTTGGCCAAGTGCAAGCGACCACGCTCACCACCGGACAACATGCCGACTTTCTTTTGTTGGTCGCCACCGTTGAAGTTAAAGCGGCCGCAATACGCACGGCTTGGCATTTGGAACTTGCCAACGTTCATGATGTCCAAACCGCCAGAGATGTCTTCCCACACGGTTTTGTTGTCATCCAAGTCGTCGCGGCTTTGGTCCACAAAGGCCATCTTCACGGTTTGACCGATCTTGACTTCACCGCTGTCTGGCTGCTCTTTGCCAGCGATCAACTTGAACAAGGTTGACTTACCGGCGCCGTTAGGGCCGATGATGCCGACGATGGCGCCCGCAGGCACTTGGAAACTCAGGTTGTCAATCAACACACGATCGCCAAACGACTTGCTGACGTTCTTGAACTCGAACACCTCATGGCCCAAGCGCTCGGCCACGGGAATGAAAATTTCTTGGGTTTCGTTGCGTTTTTGGTATTCGTGATCGGACAACTCTTCGAAGCGGGCCAAACGGGCCTTGCTCTTGGCTTGGCGGCCTTTGGGGTTTTGACGCGACCATTCCAATTCCTTCTTCATGGCCTTGCTACGTGCGTCCTCGGTGCGCTGCTCGGTAGCCAAACGGGCTTCTTTTTGCTCCAACCAAGTGGAGTAGTTGCCTTTGTAAGGAATGCCGTGACCACGGTCGAGCTCCAAAATCCACTCGGCAGCGTTGTCCAGGAAGTAGCGGTCATGGGTGATGGCCACCACGGTGCCTGAGAAGCGGGCCAAGAACTGCTCCAACCAGTCCACCGATTCGGCGTCCAAGTGGTTGGTGGGTTCGTCAAGCAGCAACATGTCGGGCTTGGACAACAGCAAACGGCACAAAGCCACGCGGCGTTTTTCACCACCCGAGAGCTTGCCAATGATGGCGTCCCAAGGTGCCAAGCGCAGCGCATCTGCCGCGATGTCCATCAAATGCTCTGAACCATCCCCCGCGCCTGAGGCTGCAATGATGGCTTCGAGTTGGGCTTGTTCGGCGGCCAACGCGTCAAAGTCGGCGTCTTCTTCGGCGTAGGCGGCGTACACGGCTTCGAGGCGCGCTTGGGCGTCTTTGACCTCGCCCATGCCGCTCTCGACGGCTTGGCGCACCGTGTGCTCAGGGTCGAGCTGTGGCTCTTGGGGCAGGTATCCAATCTTGAGGCCCGCCATAGGAATAGCTTCGCCTTCGATCTCTTTGTCGATGCCCGCCATGATTTTGAGCAAGGTGGACTTGCCCGAGCCGTTGGTGCCCAACACGCCGATCTTGGCGCCGGGGAAAAAGGACAGGGAAATGTCTTTCAAGATCTGACGCTTGGGCGGCACGATCTTGCCGACGCGGTTCATACTAAAAACGTACTGAGCCATTTGGTTTTCTTTCGGGAAGCGAATGCAATAAAACGTCGATTATCCCAGTTAACGCGATCCGTGCCACAATACACCTCGTTGCCGCCGCCAGTTGCCGCAACATCAGCACTTCTGCTGGAGCCGGGTCCAAGCACCTCTGTTTGTGATTTGTTGAGCTCACCTGTAAATATTGCCGACCTTTGACTGGGTGGCCTTCGGGCCAAGCGGGTTGGTGTCACGCGCTGACTGAAGCGCTCCATCATGAAATTTGAAGAATTAAATTTGGCTCCGGCCATCTTAAAAGCCGTACTCGAACAGGGTTACGAAACGCCCACCCCCATCCAAGCCCAAGCTATTCCAGCGGTTCTCGCCGGACACGACTTGTTGGCAGGCGCCCAAACCGGCACCGGCAAAACAGCCGCCTTCACACTGCCTATGTTGCACAAGCTCACCATGAGCCGCAGCAAAGAAAATAAATTTGGCGTCTACGGCGTGCGCGCCTTGGTGCTCACCCCCACCCGCGAACTGGCCGCCCAAGTGGAAGAGTCGGTGCGTGGTTACGGCAAGTATTTGCAACTCACCTCCACCGTCATCTTTGGCGGCGTAGGCATGAACCCCCAAGTGGCCCGCATCAAAAAAGGCGTGGACATTTTGGTGGCCACCCCCGGCCGCTTGCTCGACTTGCAACAGCAAGGCTTGCTCGACTTGTCCACCGTCGAGATCTTGGTGCTGGACGAAGCTGACCGCATGTTGGACATGGGCTTCATCCACGACGTCAAGAAAATCTTGGCCTTGGTGCCCAAAGACAAGCAAAGCCTGTTGTTCTCGGCCACCTTCAGCGACGAAATTCGCGAACTGGCCAACAACCTGCTCAAAAACCCGCAAAGCATCCAAGTCACGCCCAGCAACACCACGGTGCAACGCATCACGCAAGTGGTACACACGGTCGGCCGTGGCAAGAAAAAGGCTTTGCTCGCCCACATCATCAATGAACATAACTGGAGCCAAGTGCTGGTGTTCACCCGCACCAAATTTGGCGCCAACAATGTGGCCGAGTTCTTGACCAAGAACGGCATCAGCGCCATGGCGCTGCACGGCAACAAGAGCCAGACCGCACGCACCCAAGCTTTGGCGGGCTTCAAAAGCGGTGACATCCGCGCTTTGGTGGCCACCGACATTGCTGCGCGCGGCATTGACATCGATGAATTGCCACACGTGGTGAACTACGAAATCCCCAACATCAGCGAAGACTATGTGCACCGCATTGGCCGCACTGGCCGCGCTGGTTCAAGCGGCGAAGCCGTGAGCTTGGTGTCGTTGGACGAACAAGGTTTCATGCGCGACATCGAAATCTTCACCAAGCAACAAGTGCCAGTGGTGGAGGTCGAGGGCTTTGGCCCTGATGCAGACGAAAAAGCCGAACCCATCGCCATGGGCCGTCAAACTCTGTGGGGTGGTTTGGGCAAGCCCCCAGGCCGTGACGTGATGGCAGCCGCAGCCAAAGCCGCTCGCGGTGAAATGATGCAACGCATTCGCGACACCAAAGCCACTGGCGGTGGTCGCAATGGGGGTGGCGGCCGTGGTGGCCAAGGGGCAAACGCAGAGGGTCGCGCACCGCGCCCCAGCGGCCATGTGAGCCGTGACCGCGTGGGTGATCGCCCTGCACGCGATGGCGAGCGCAGCCAGTTCGGTGACCGCCCACCACGCAGCGGCGAGCGCCCTGCACGTGACGTCAATCGCCAACCTGGTCAAGGACAGGGTCAACGCCCACCGCGTCAGTTCGACAACCGCGCACCGCGCAACGATGCGCCACGTCCACCCCGTGACTTTGACGCCCCACGCGCGCCACGTCGTGACGATGATGAATTTCAGCCACGCGCCAACGCGCATTTGGGCACCCAAAGCGGCGTGAACGCCTTTGGTCACAAAACACAAGGCAGCGCACAGCGCCAGCCTGACCCCACCCGCACCAGCGTGGATTTGATGACCGAACGCAAACGCGGCGGCGGTGGTGGCGGCTATGGCCGCCGTCCTAGCGGTGGTGGTGGTGGTGGAAATCGCTCCGGCGGCGGAGGCCGTTCAGGTGGCGGCTTTGGCGGCGGTGGCGGCTTCTCCCGCTGAATTAGGCACAACGTCCTCCTAACTCCCCTTTCAAGGGGAGCACCAAAACAAAGCCCCGCATGGCGGGGCTTTGTACATTCAAGGGCGACGAGTCCTCAGCCTTGGCACTCCGGCACAAGGGTGGGCAAGGGCTTTTTGGCATAAAAGGCACGCAGGTTGTCCATCGTCAAAGCAGCCATGGCGCGACGCGTTTCCTCCGTAGCGCTGGCAATGTGCGGAGTCAACACGACATTGGGCAAGCGGCGTAATTCGGGGTCCACCACGGGTTCATCCCAGAACACATCCAAAGCGGCGCCCGCCAGAGTTTTGTTTTTCAGGGCTTGCACCAACGCTGGCTGATCCACCACCGAACCGCGCGAGACGTTGATGAGGTAACCCTTGGTGCCCAGCTCGTCCAACACAGACGCGCTGATTAAATTCTTGGTGTGCTCCCCGCCTGACACAGCCACCACCAAATAATCCACCTGAGCCGCCAACGCGGTCGCCGTTTTGTAAAAGGTGTAGGGCAGGTCGGCTTTGGCCTCGCGGCCTGTGTAGGCGATCTGCATGTCAAACGCAGCCGCACGCTTGGCAATGGCGCGACCAATGCGACCCATGCCCACGATACCCAAACGCGTGCCTGAGACTTTGTGGCTCATGGGAAAAGTGTCACTCACCCAATCACCGTTGCGCACGAATCGATCTGCTTGCGGAATACGCCGACCAATGGACAACACCAAACCGAACGCCAAATCAGCCACGTCATCGGTCAAGACGCCAGGTGTGTGCGTGACCACAATGCCCCGCTCTTTGGCGGCATCCACGTCAATGCCGTCGTAGCCCACGCCACAAATGGCAATTAATTTGACGTTGGGCAGCAACATGAGCAACTTCTTGTCCACCTTCGCGGCACCCGTTCCCACCAAGGCGGTGACCTTGCTCAAGGCACCGGGGTCGTTGATGTGGGTGTGGTCGTGCACGATGTAATCGTCTTGCTGCAAGGCGTTCATCATGAACGGGGGCAAGCTTGACACCTGCATGATTTCTTGGGCCATCACGGAATCCTCCAACTTGTCTTTTTTGACTCCACCGTACTCTAACCGTTGATTGGCTAACATGGCCCGATGACCGAAGGCCCTCCCACACTCACCCTAGACGGCAGCGTCGCCACGCTCACGCTGCGTCGCCCCTCGCTGCGCAACAGTTTGAACGACGACGACCTGCACACATTGCTGGCGCATTTTGAGGCGATCAACCGCAACACGGCGGTGCACGCGGTGGTGTTGCGCGCTGACACCTCGGGGCAAGCGCAGCCCGTGTTCAGCGCGGGCTACCACGTGGGCGGCTTTGACAAAGACCCCATGGCACCGCTGTTTTTTGAAAAAATTCCCGAAGCGCTGGAACGCTTACGTCCAGTCACCCTGTGCGCTTTGAACGGCAGCGTGTACGGTGGCGCAACAGATTTGGTGCTGGCCTGTGACTTCACCGTGGCCCAGCGCGGCATGACTTGGCGCATGCCCGCTTGTGCGTTAGGGTTTCATTACTACCCCAGTGGTTTGCGCCGCTACGTCAGCCGCTTGGGGTTGCAAGCCAGCAAACGGGCGTTCTTGCTAGGGCCATCCCTGCCCTTTGAAAACCTAGAAAAGCTGGGTCTGTTTGAGGCCTTGGTCGAAGCCGATGCGTTTGAAGACGCGATGCAAGCCTGCCTCAGCCCACTCAGTCGCATGGCGCCATTGGCACTTGAAGGCACCAAAAAAAGTTTGAACGACATCGCCGCGGGTCTGGACTGCGAGCCTGTGCTCAAAGAGCGCTCACGTCGATCCGTCTACAGCCAAGACTTCGCCGAAGGCTGTGCAGCTTTTGCGCAACGCCGCCCCGCCCGCTTCACGGGCACTTAAACAGAAAATAGGAACACACCCATGAGACTTCTTCACACCATGCTGCGCGTCGGTGACTTGCAACGCTCGATCAATTTCTACACCCAAGCCATGGGTATGCAACTCTTGCGTATCACCCGCCGCCCAGAACAAAACTACGACTTGGCTTTCGTCGGTTATGGCAACAACCCCGAACATGCCGAGATTGAATTGACTTACAACTACGGTGTGACGGCTTACGAACTCGGCACCGGCTTTGGGCACTTGGCCATTGGCGTACCCGATGTGGTGGCCACCTGTGAACACATTGCGCGCGCAGGGGGCACCATCACGCGGGCACCAGGTGCTGTCAAAGGCGGAGCCACCGTGATCGCCTTTGTGCAAGATCCAGACGGCTACAAGATCGAACTCATTGAACGCCCAGCGTTGTAATCCACACAGACGCAAAAAAGGGAGCTTGACGCTCCCTTTTTTAACTCAGCCTCCTCCAAGGAGAAGACAAGTTCATCAAGCGGGTGTGATCAGCCCTTTTTGGCGTAAGCCGAGCACCAACCTTTGCTAGACACTTGCTTACCTGCAAACAGTGGGCAACCGCCGGCTGCATCGCCCGCTTTGCCTTGGAACAAGGCGCAGGTGCTGCACTGCTGACCCGCAGCGTATTTGGGTTGCTTGGCTTTGTCCACTTTGGTGGCGTCAGCGTGGTAGCCCAAAGCCACCGCTTGTGGATCTTTCTCGTCCACCATGGCGGCTTGTGCCGCAGTAGTCGCGAAAGCGGCAACGCCAGCGACAGAGACGGTTTGGATCATGAAAACGCGACGATTGGTAGGTTTGTTCATAAGAGTGCCCTTGGCAAAGTTAGAAATGGGGGGCCAGAAAATACTGGCCCACCTATCTTAGCGGCTGAATCGAAGGCAATCCAGCTTAAGCCACAGCCGTTTGCTTGAGCACTTCAGCCGTGATGGGCAAACGGCGCACACGCTTGCCTGTGAGCTTGGCCACCGCGTTGGCAATGGCCGGAGCCAACACCGCCGTGGCTGGCTCGCCCACGCCACCCGGGGTTTCGGTGCTTTGGACCAACACAATGTCAATCTTGGGCGCTTCGTGCATGCGCACAGGCTGGAAGTTGTGATAGTTGGTTTCTTGCACGCGGCCAGCCTTCAGGGTGATTTGGTGCTTCAGTGCCGCCCCCATGCCAAAAATGATGCTGGACTGCAACTGCGCCTCCACCGTATCGGGGTTGACCATGTGGCCCAAGTCCGCTGCCACCGACACGCGGTGCACTTGCACTTCGCCATTGGCATCCAAGCTCACCTCGGCCACTTGTGCCATGTAAGTGTCATAGCCTTCCATCAAGGCAATGCCCAAGGCATGGCCTTTGGCCACGGGCTTGCCCCAGCCTGCTTTGTCAGCGGCGAGTTTGAGCACGTTGGCAAAACGGGGCTTACCGGCGAGCAAGCGCATGCGGTAGGCATACGGGTCTTTGCCTGCGGCTTTGGCCAACTCATCGATGAAACTCTCGTTGGCAAACGCATTCATGTTGTGGCTCACTCCACGCCAGTAACCCACGCGCATGCCCGTGTCGTGAATCACCAAGTCATGCTGAGTGTTGGCAATGTTGTAGCCCGCCACAGCGGCTTCGGCCATAAAGGGGTCCAAGGTGTCTATCGGTAAGCCAAACGCACGTTGGGTGACCGACTGCGACGCCACCTTGAAGTGCAGGGCCACCGGAAGGCCCGCAGCATCTAAACCCGCTTTGAGTTGGTTCACGCCGACCGGACGGTAAAAGTCGTGCGTCATGTCTTCTTCACGTGTCCACAGCAGCTTGACGGGTTTGTTCACGGCTTTCGAGATTTCAGCCGCTTGCACCACAAAGTCCAGCTCCAAGCGACGACCAAAACCGCCACCCAAGAAGGTGGTTTGCAGCGTCACATCTTCGGGCTTGAGGCCCAAAGCGCCAGCCACTGCGCCTTGCGCGCCTTGCTGGAATTGGGTGGGGCCGATAAGCAAGGCTTTGTTGCCTTGCACATGGGCGGTGAAGTTCATGGGTTCTAAAGGCGCATGCGCTTGCATGGGGATGACGTACTCGGCCTCGACCACCTTCGCCGCACCTTTGAGTGCCGCAGCCACATCGCCTTGGGGCTTGGTGATTTCCAACACCTTGCCGGTTTTCAAAGCTTGGCGTGTTGCGTCGATCACACTGGCGTCGCTCAAAGCTGCGCCCACGCCCTCGTCCCACTGAATGCTGAGTAAGTCACGCGCTTTTTTGGCTTGCCACCAGCTGTTGGCCACCACAGCCACACCGTCGCTGATTTGCACCACGTCAATCACGCCTGGCGACGCTTTGGCTTTTGCGCCGTCAAAACTCTTGACCTTGCCGCCAATCACGGGGCACTGCGCCAACGAGGCGTAGACCATGCCTGGCAACTTGACATCAATGCCAAACTCGGCCGTGCCGTTGACTTTGGCCGGTGTGTCCACGCGCTGGGTGCGCTTGCCCACAATTTTGAAATCTTTGGGGTCTTTGAGAGGCGGATTCTCAGGCACGGGCATGCGCGCGGCCGATTCAGCCAAATCGCCATAGGTGGACTTGAGGCCTTTGGGGCCGTGAATCATGCCCTTCTCCGCTGTGAGTAAATCGCGGTCCACATTCCAACGTGCGGCGGCAGCGGTGAGCAACATCTCGCGCACTTGCGCGCCAGCCACCCGCAACTTGAGCCAGCCATCACGCACAGAGGTAGACCCACCCGTGATTTGCGCGCCCAGCAACGCGTTGACATACACCTCACCGGGGGGCGCTGCTGCCACTTTAATTTGGCGGATGTCCACGTGGAGCTCTTCGGCAATCAACATGGGCATGGAGGTGTAGACACCTTGGCCCATTTCAGAACGAGCAGAAAGCAAGGTGATGACGTTGTTGTCGGCAATGTGCACCCACGCATTGGGCGTGTGCACCGTGCCCGCGGCCATGGCCTCACCCAGGGTGCCGGGCAAGTTGAAGGCGAGCATCAAGCCACCGGTAACGGCAGCTGAACTTTTGAGGAAGGAACGGCGAGAGGTGTGTGTGTGTGTCATGGTGTGTCTCCGGCGGTTCAGGCTTTGCGCATCATGGCGGCGGCATCTTTGATGGCGGCGCGCACACGGGTGTAAGTGCCGCAGCGGCACAGGTTGCCGCTCATGGCTTGGTCAATATCGGCATCGCTGGGGTTTTTGTTTTTGGCGAGCAAGGCCGCTGCACTCATCAACTGGCCCGATTGGCAGTAACCGCACTGGGGCACATCATGTTTGATCCACGCCACTTGTAGGGGGTGGCTGTTGTCTTTGGAGAGGCTTTCTACGGTGGCGACTTTCTTGCCAGACACGCTGGAGAGCGGGGTTTGGCATGAGCGCACAGGTTGTCCGTCCACATGCACGGTGCACGCACCGCACAAGGCAGCACCGCAACCAAATTTGGTGCCGGTCAGACCCAACTCATCACGAATCACCCACAACAGCGGGGTGTCTGTTTCGGCGTTGGCCTTGGCGGCTTTGCCGTTGATTTGAAAATCGACACTCATCAACGTCTCCTCAATAAAAGTACATTCAAGTATCGATGAAAAGTATTTACGATCCGATCATTGCCCATACGGGTTTTCCCTTCACCTGTCACACACATCACATCGAACTGCCATGAGCCACATTGCCGACCTACGCAAAAGTTACGAACGCGCTGAACTCAACGAGTCAGCCTCAGCGGCTGACCCCATGCAGCAGTTTGACCAATGGCTGAAAGAAGCCATTGATTCGGAGGTGCCCGAGCCCAACGCCATGACCTTGGCCACTGTGGGCAGCGATTTGCGCCCCAGCACCCGCGTGGTGTTAATCAAAGGCTACGACGAACGCGGCCTGGTGTGGTTCACCAACTACAACAGCCGCAAGGGCCAGCAACTGGCGGGCAACCCCTATGCGGCCTTGCAGTTTCACTGGGTCGAGTTAGAGCGCGTGGTACGCATCGAAGGCCGCGTGGAAAAAGTGAGCGACGCCGAGAGCGACGACTACTTCAACAGCCGCCCGCTTGACTCGCGCATCGGCGCATGGGCCAGCCCGCAAAGCCAAGTGATCGACGGGCGCACCACCCTGGTGGCCAACGCCGCCAAATACGGCGCGCAGTTTTTGTTGCAGCCCCCTCGCCCCCCCCACTGGGGCGGCTACCGACTGGTGCCCGACCAGTGGGAGTTTTGGCAAGGTCGCAAAAGCCGTTTGCACGACCGTTTGCGTTACCGCCAAGACGCGCAAGGTGCTTGGTTGCGCGAACGTTTGGCCCCTTAAAACCAACCACGCTCGTCAGACTTGATTTAAAAGCTGGCCTGCAAGCCCAGCTTCAAGCTGCGCCCGGCCAAGGGCGGGGCGTTGGGTGGCGTGTTGGTGGCCATTGTTTGGGTGAGTACCGAGGTGGATGAATAGGCCAGTTTGTTGGTCAAGTTGTCGAGCTTGGCAAACAGCATCCAGTGCGTTTGCGCCGTGTGCGTGTGGTAGTTCAGACCTGCGTTCCACAAGGTGTAGCTGGCGGTGGTGACACCGGCCAAGGCATTGTTGTCAGGCACACGGTTTTGCGCAGCCGCATGCATGAACCCCAAGCGAGCGCCCCAAGCGTCGTAAGACCACACGGCATCTGAGCCCATGCGCATGGGCGCGATGCGCGGCATGGGCTGGTGGTTCGTCAAGTCATCGGCGCGCACCACGTCGGCACGCAGTTCCAAATCCATCGTTCCGTGCGCGGCATTGGGCGACCACACGGCTTGTTGGCCCCCCACCATGCGCACCTTCGCGCTGGACTCTAGCCCGACGAAGCGGGCGCGCACGCCCGCAAAGTTATCAACGAGCATGGCACTCGCCGTGCCTTGAGAGACCACGCTGCCATTGGCCAAACGGAATTCGCCCGTGGGCTGCAACGACAAGTAATTACCAAACTGCGACGTGAACGCGGTCACGCCCACTTTGTGCGGGCCGCTCTTCCATTCGCCCCCCGCATCCAGCTGCGTGCCCTTTTCTAACCCCAAGCTGGGGTTGCCCACTTCAAACGCACCGGTGGCCACGTGGGGGCCTTGGGCAAACAACTCATAGTCTTTGGGCGCGCGCTGGCTCCAGCTCAGGTTGCTGCTGAGCTGCCAGCCATTTTGGGCCTCGCCTTCGCGCAGGTTGCGCATCGCGCCCAGTGCCACGCTGAACGGCTGAAAACGTTTGTCGTCCTCAGGGAAACGTGTGGGGTCGGCGTTTGGCAGCGACTGCACCGCCACCGACTCCGCGCGGGCCGCTGCGCTTAACTGACCCCAATGGGTTTTCAAAGCTTGGTAAGTGAACAGCGCGGTGCTGCGCGTGCGACTAGGCGGCACAAAGGCTTCTGCGCCTTGCGTGCCCAGCTGGTTGCTGTCACGTTGCAGCCCCAGCACGCCTTCGAGCTGAGCAGCATCGCCCAAGGCCTGCGCACGTTGTTGCGCTTCCACGCGCAACCCGTGGCCTGCGTTGTCAAAGCGCGTGCTGGCGGTTGCGCCTTCATATTCGGTGTGGGTGTAGCTGGTGTTGCTCCACTGAAACTTAAGGGCTTGAAACGCATTTCCCAGGTCGTGCAGCTCGCCCTCCATCACTTGGTGGCGACGCAACATGCCGATGGTCACGTTTGGCTCAGCCACCGTGCCGTAGCTGCTGCGGTACTCGCTGGTTGAAAGTCCCAAGTAGCCTCGGTCCAACAGCAAGGTGCCGCCCACGGCTGCACCTTGGGTGTTGCTGGCCGAGTTGCACACACGGCGCTGGGTGATGCCGTTGCACACCATGTCTTTGGGCACTTGCAGGTCTTGGGTGCTGCGGTCAAACGCGTCCACATGCAAGGCGAAGCGGTCGTTGCCCGCTTCCACCATGGCACCCGTGCTGCGCTCGCGCGCGGCACCGCCCGTTCGCACTTCGGCCTTGCCCATCACGCCGCCTTGCGCGTCAAACGCGCGCTCATGTGCGATGCGGTTGTCAATCACGTTCACCACACCGCCCATCGCGCCGCCGCCGAACAGCAACGTGGCTGGGCCTTGCAACACGTCGATGCGCTCGGTGGTCAGTGGATCGATGGGCACGGCATGGTCAAAGCTGAGGTTGGACACATCCAAGTTGCTGCCCCCGTTTTGCAGCAAGCGCACCCGTTCCCCCTCTAAGCCGCGAATCACGGGTCGGCCCACATTGGGACCAAACGCGCTGTTGGCAATACCGGGCAAGTTGTCCAGCGTCTCGCCCAAGGTGCTGCCTTGACGTTGTGTGAGCGCCGCGCCTGTCAGCTGCTGCGTGGGGGAAAGCAAGCCTGCGCCCTCTAAACCGCGCGCGGTGATGGTGACTTCGTCAAGGGGCGTGGGCGTGGATGAGGTGGTGGATGCGGCTGTCGATGTTTGGGCGCGCACGCCGACACCGCAACTGCCCAACAAGAGAAACACCGCAGCAGCGACTGCGCTGCGCGTCAAAAAATGATGCATCAAGAAACCCTACTCACTGAAGATGACGGCACGCCAAGCGCTCAGCTTGACGTGAGAAAGAAAATCAAATCAGCAAAGCGCAGGCGGACCACGGGCCGCGTAGAAGCGTTCAAAAAGCGAGACGTGTGCTTGTAAGGTAGCGAATTGCCACACATGAGAGGCCGTCGCCGTGACGGCACTGAACTGCACGTGGTGCAGCAGATCGGGACACGCTTGGTCGAACAGCTGGCAATCGGCCAAGCTGCTGTGTTCACCCCAAAGACGGGTCCAAATTGGATTTACTTCGCTTGGAAGCGCTGCCTTGCCAACGCTCAAACCGAGATGGGTGCTGACGCCAGCCAGCCCATGTGCATGGTCCGTGGTGTGCGCCACGCGATGCAACACCCCCACGCTTTGCACCAAAACCAAGGCCACCAACCACAGCATGATCATGCGGCGCATCGCAGCCACACACCCACGCATGGGTAGCCAACGCAGCGCCTCAGTCATGCTTGACCCGGTTGGCAAACGTCTTCATGAACTTTTGCACTTTGGGCGCCACCACAAAGGCGCAATAGCCCTGCTCAGGGTGTTGTTCAAAATAGTCTTGGTGGTAGGCCTCGGCCGCTGAGTAGTTGCTCAAGGTTTTGAGCTCGGTCACCACGCAGCCCGACAGGGCGGCGTTGACTTCGTCCAGCACTTGCTGCGCCACCGCGCGGTCCGCCTCGTCGCTCAGATAAATACCGCTGCGGTATTGCGTGCCTACATCGTTGCCTTGGCGGTTCAACGTGGTGGGGTCGTGGATGACGAAGAAGATTTCCAACAACTCTCGCAAGCTGATGCGCTTGGGGTCGTACACCAAGCGCACCACTTCGTTGTGGCCGGTGTCCCCCTCGCACACTTGAGCGTACGTGGGGTTCAGCGTGTGCCCGTTGCAGTAGCCAGATGTCACATCAATCACACCGTTCACACGCACAAACACAGCTTCGGTGCACCAAAAGCAACCGCCGCCCAAGGTGATGACCTTGGTTTGAGCAACGGAGGTGAGGGGATTCGTCATAGGCCTTGATTCTATGATTGCAGGTGCCAAAGCATGCAAAAAAACATAAACATAAAACATGGACACCCTGCTCGCCCTCAAACCTTTGCTGACCACCTTGGTGCTTCCCGCCACGAGCGGCCTGCTGCTTTTGCTCGCGCTTCTGGTCTGGACATGGCGGCGTGGCAACGCACGTAGCAACGCCCGCTTACCTGTGGCCTTGGCGGGGCTGACCACCCTAGGCATGTGGCTCTTGAGCTGCCAAGCAGTGGCCGTTTGGCTGTCTTTGCACCTGCTCCCTCAATTGCCACCCATCACGGCAGATGACTTGAAACGCCAACAGGTGCAAGCTGTGGTGGTCTTGGGTGGCGGGGTAGAGAACGAAGCCGCTGAATATGACGGCCCCACCCTGTCGCCAGACGCCATGTCGCGCCTGCTGTACGGCATTCATCTGTCACGCATCACCCAGCTGCCCATGGCCTACACAGGCGGCACGGGTTGGTCTGGCGCCAGCCAAGCCCTGCCAGAAGCTGAAGTGGCCGCCTTGGCATTGGCCCGCCTCGGCGCACCCGCCTTGCGTTGGCAAGAAACCCACGCGCGTGACACACACGAAAACGCCCAATACACCGCCGCACTGCTGGGCAAAGAGGGCATCACACGCGTGGCCCTCGTCACACATGCGTGGCACATGCCGCGTAGCGTGCGACAGTTTGAAGCGGCAGGCCTGCAAGTGACCCCAGCCCCTATGGGCTATATCCGCAGCGACCTATCGCCTTTGCTGCAATGGCTGCCCAGCGGCAATGGTCTACGCGAAACAGGTTGGGTGCTGCGCGAATGGCTGGGACTGCGGCTTGTTTAAGTGCATCAAAAAAGTTCATCTGATACATTACTAACCCATTAGTCAGTAACAAAACATGGTCGCAGCATCCACCACTCCCCCAGCTGAACCGACGCCCAAACGCGCGCGGCGCAAAGAAGCGCGTCCCGGCGAATTGCTGGATGCGGCGCTGGATTTGTTTGTTGAAAAAGGCTTCTCAGCCACCCGCGTCGAAGAAGTAGCCGCGCGTGCGGGGGTGTCCAAAGGCACCTTGTTTTTGTATTTCCAAAGCAAAGAAGATCTGTTCAAGGCCGTGGTGCGCGAAAACATTGCCAACCAATTTCCAACCTGGCAAGCAGAGTTCAATACCTTCGCAGGCACCAGCGCCGACATGCTGCGCTACGCCCTGAGCTCGTGGTGGGAACGCATCGGCAACACGCGCGCCAGCGGCATCACCAAGCTGGTGATGAGCGAAGCACAAAACTTTCCCGAGATTGCAGCCTTCTACCAAGAAGAAGTCATCAAACCCGGCAACGCCATGATTCGCCGCATCCTAAAGCGCGGTGTGGCGAGTGGCGAATTTCGCACCATGGACCTAGACCAAGCCATCCACATCGTGGTAGCACCCATGATTTTTCTGATCATGTGGAAACACGCCATGGGCGCATGCGCAGCCTCAGCCAGCATCGTGGACCCCGAACAATTCATTCGCATGCAAGTCGATGTGCTGCTCAACGGCCTGAACGCCAAATCCACCCCATGAAGAACATCAAACCCCGCTGGATCATCATCGGTGTCATCGTGCTGGCCTTGGTGGCTGGTGTGTGGCGCGCCATGAGCAACAAAAGCGCCAAGCAAGCCGCCGCCTCTGCACCCGTGGCCGTACCAACCCAAGCCGAATTGGCCCGCAGCGATGTGATGCAAGCCGAGGTGCGTGACATCACGCAGGGCTTGGCCGTGTCGGGCACGGTGAAGGCGCTGAACTACGCCACCATCAAAGCGCGGGTGGCCGGTGAACTCAAAGAAATTTTGGTGCGTGAAGGCGACAGCGTGAAAGCAGGTCAGCCCCTCGCGCGCATCGACCCGACCGAATACCAACGCCGCTGGTCGCAAGCGCAAGAACAAGCCATGTCGGCCAAAGCACAAATGGAAATTGCGCAACGCCAATGGGACAGCAACAAAGCCTTGGTCGAGCAAGGCTTTATCTCCAAAACCGCGATGGACAACTCACTGGCCTCTTACCAAGGCGCGATGGCCACGCAACGCGCCGCCATCGCTGGTGCCGATGTGGCGCGCAAAGCCCTCGATGACGCCACGTTGACCGCCCCTTTTGCCGGCGTCATCGCGGCCCGCACAGCACAACAGGGTGAGCGCATGGCGATTGACGCCAAGGTGTTGGATTTGGTGGACCTGAGCCAACTCGAAGTCGAGGTGCCTTTGAGTCCCAGCGAATCATTGGACGTGCGCGTGGGCCAAGTGGCCACGCTGCAAATCGAAGATCGCCCAGAGACTGTGACGGCCAAGGTCAAGCGCATCAGCCCCAGCGCACAAGCGGGCAGTCGCAGCGTGTTGATTTATTTGGCACTCGACAAGCCCGAAGGTTTGCGTCACGGCTTGTTTGCCAAAGGCATTTTGGGACTGGGCAAGAGCCACGTGTTGGCCGTGCCGTTGTCAGCCGTGCGCACTGACCGCGCGCAACCCTATGTGCAAGTGGTGGAACAGGTGGGCAACCAACTGCAAGTGATCCACAAAACCGTCACGTTGGGTGTGCGTGGCATGGACATGTCGCAGCCTGAATCTGAAACACTGGTCGGCGTCACCGGTTTGAACGAAGGCAGCACCGTCATCCAAGGCCAAGTGGGCGCGTTGCGCGAAGGCTTGGCGGTCAAGTACACCGCTGCCACAGCAGCCGCGCCAGCCTCAACTGCCAGCACCGCACCTTAAAGCAAGCAACGCAGCATGTGGTTCACCCTAGTCAGTCTCAAAAATCCGGTCTTCGCGACCATGGTCATGCTCGCCTTTGTGGTGCTGGGCTTGTTCTCGTATCAGCGACTGCAAATTGACCAGTTCCCCAACATCGACTTTCCGGTGGTGGTGATCACCACCGAATACCCAGGCGCTTCGCCTGAGATTGTGGAGAGCGAAGTCAGCAAAAAGATCGAAGAAGGTGTGAATTCGATTGCCGGCATCAGCGCCCTCACCTCACGCAGCTACGAAGGCTTGTCGGTGGTGGTGGTGGAGTTCCAGCTCTACGTCGATGGCCGCAAAGGCGCGGACGATGTGCGTGAAAAAGTCGCCTCTATTCGCCCCACCTTGCGCGACGACGTGAAAGAGCCCAAGGTCTTGCGCTTTGACCCGTCTAGCAAAGCGATTTGGTCCTTGGCAGTGGTGCCCGACACCCCGCAAGGCGGCAAACCCCTCTCCGCCGTCGAGATGACCAACTGGGCCGACCAAGTGCTCAAAAAACGCCTTGAAAACGTGCGCGGCGTGGGCTCGGTGTCCTTGGTGGGCGGCACCAAACGCGAGATCAATCTTTACCTGAACCCACAAGCCATGGAGTCGCTGGGCATCAGCGCGGACCAAGTGGTCAATGCGGTGAAAACCGAAACCCAAGATTTGCCCGTAGGCAGCTTGCGCTCGCTGCAACAAGACCGCGTGATTCAAATTCAAGGCCGCATGCTGCGCCCCGAGGACTTTGGCCAAATCATCGTGGCGCGTAAAAACACCACACCCATTCGCCTGAACCAAGTGGCCACCGTGAACGACGGCGGACAAGAGGTGGAGAGTTTGGCGCTCTACAACGGCCAGCGCACGCTGCTGATGACCGTGCAAAAAGCACAAGACGAAAACACCATCGATGTGATTGATGGTCTGAACAAAACCGTGGCCGAAATGAAAGCGCAGTTGCCCGCAGGCGTGCGCCTAGAGTCCGTGCAAGACGGCTCGCGCCCCATTCGCGTGGGCGTGGCCAACGTGCGCCAAACCCTGATTGAAGGCGCGTTGCTGACGGTGCTGATCGTGTTCTTGTTTTTGAACTCGTGGCGCTCCACCGTCATCACCGGCCTCACGCTGCCGATTGCCATCATCGGCACGTTTTTGTTCATGTACATCTTTGGTTTCACCATCAACATGATCACACTCATGGCCTTGTCGCTGTGCGTGGGCTTATTGATTGACGACGCCATCGTGGTGCGCGAGAACATCGTGCGCCATGTGCAAATGGGCAAAACGCCCTACCAAGCGGCGATGGACGGCACGCAAGAAATTGGCTTAGCGGTGTTGGCCACCACCTTGTCTATCGTGGCGGTGTTTTTGCCGATTGGTTTTATGGGTGGCATCATCGGCAAGTTCTTCCACGAGTTCGGCATCACCATCGTGGCAGCGGTGATGATCTCGATGTTCGTCAGCTTCACGCTTGACCCCATGCTGTCGTCCATCTGGCACGACCCCACCATCCATAAACACGGCGAGCACGGCAACTCGAACGCGTTTTACGACCGCACCATCGGCCCCGTCACTGCTTGGTTTGAAAGCACCACTGACCGCCTCATTGCGGTGTACCAGCGCATTTTGAAGTGGGCGCTGGCCCACAGGCGCGCCACCGTCGGTTTGGCCGTGGGTATCTTTGTGGTGAGTATTTTCATGGTGCCGCTGTTGGGTTCTGAATTTGTGCCTAAAGCTGACTTCTCAGAAACCTCGGTCAACTTCAACACGCCCGTGGGCTCCTCGCTGGAAGTCACCGAAGGCAAAGCCCAGCAAGTCGAAGCCATCATCCGTGAGTTTCCAGAAGTGCGCTACACGCTGGCCACGCTCAACACGGGCGCGGCCAACGGCAAAATTTACGCCAACATCTATGTGCGCTTGGTGGACCGCAAAGACCGCCAACGCAATGTGGACCAAATGTCGGCCACGCTGCGCGAGCGCCTGCGCCAAGTGCCGGGCATCACGGTCACGCACGTGGGCTTGTTGGACTCGGTGGGTGGCAACAAACAAGTCGAGTTCTCACTGCAAGGCAGCGATTTGGCTGAACTCGAGCGCCTGACCACCCAGGCCATGGACAAAATTCGCACCCTCCCCGGCTTGGTCGATTTGGACTCCAGTCTCAAGCCCAACAAACCCACTGTGGAAGTGAAGGTGCAACGCGAAGCAGCCAACGACTTGGGGCTTTCGCTAGGCGCCATCGGCAACCAACTGCGCATCTTGGTTGCGGGCCAGACTGTGACCAACTGGCGTGCCGCCGATGATCAAACCTACGATGTCAACGTGCGCTTGGCCCCCACCGCACGCAACGCCCTACAAGACTTGGAGCGCCTGCCCTTCACCATCGGCACACAAGCCGATGGCAGCCCGCGTGTGGTGCGCCTCAACCAAGTGGCCCATGTTGAAGAAGGCACAGGCCCCAACCAAATCAACCGCCGCGACCTGATGCGCGAAGTGGCCATCAACGCCAACGTCTACAACCGCTCGGCGGGTGAGGTGTCAGCCGACATTCGCAAAGCCATGGACAGCATCCAAATGCCACCCGGCTACCGCTACCAATTCAGCGGCTCCACCAAGAACATGCAAGAGTCGTTTGGCTACGCCATCTCAGCGCTGGTCTTGGCGGTCGTCTTCATTTACATGATTTTGGCCAGCCAGTTCAAGAGCTTTTTGCAGCCCATGGCATTGATGACCGCTTTGCCACTGACCCTGATTGGCGTGGTGCTGGCTTTGTTGTTGTTTGGTTCTAGCTTGTCCATGTTTTCGGTCATTGGCGTCATCATGCTGATGGGCTTGGTCACCAAAAATGCGATTTTGTTGGTCGACTTTGCCATCCGCGCGCGCGCGCCACAGGCGCAAGCTGATGGCTCAGTCAAACCCGGCTTGAGCCGCCACGATGCCCTGTTACTGGCCGCTGAAGTGCGTTTGCGCCCCATTTTGATGACCACCCTGGCCATGATTTTTGGCATGGTGCCTTTGGCATTCGCGTTGTCTGAGGGCTCTGAACAACGCGCGCCCATGGGCCAAGCCGTGATTGGCGGGGTGATCACCTCGTCCTTGCTTACTTTAGTCGTCGTTCCCGTGGTGTACTGCTATTTGGACGATTTTGCCGAATGGATGAAACGCACATGGGCGTCAGGCTCTGACAGCCCCGCCCGTTAAAATTTTGCCTAGCCTTCACTGAATAATTTCGGAGTTTTGAGATGAATACCCAAGAACAAGCCCGCTTCAACATGGTCGAACAACAAATCCGCCCTTGGCAGGTACTCGACCCCCATGTGCTCACTGTGTTGTCGCACGTGCCGCGCGAGCTGTTCGTGCCACAGGCCTACCAAGCCATGGCCTACACCGACACCGACATTCCTTTGGGTCACGGCCAAAGCATGGTGCCGCCACGCGTGGACGCCCGTTTGATGCACGACCTGCAACTCACCGGCGTGGAAAAAGTGTTGGAAATCGGCACCGGCAGCGGCTACTTGGCCGCACTCTTGGCGGGTCGCGCCCAACGCGTGGTGAGCTTAGAGATCAACCCCGATTTGGCAAGTACCGCACGCGCCAACCTGCAACGCGCGGGCATCACCAATGTGGATGTGCGCGTGGCCGACGGCAGCACAGGCGCTTCAGGCGATGCACCGTTTGACGCCATCGTGCTCGGTGGCTCGGTGGCCGAAGTGCCACAAGCGCTGTTGCAGCAACTCAAAGTGGGCGGCCATCTGATCGCCATCGTGGGCCAAGACCCCATCTTGGTCGCCACCCTGTACACCCGCACCGCAGACGCCTCGTGGAACAGCAAAGCCTTGTGGGACACAGCCGCCCCACGTTTACAAGGCTTTACCGAACCCAGCCACTTCACGTTCTAAAAGCACCGCATGATTGACCAACTCCAACCGGCCCAGTTGCAAGACTGGATCGCGTCGCAAGCCCCCCACGGCAAGGCCGTGGTGCTGGATGTGCGCGAACCTTGGGAAATAGAAACCGCCTGCGTGACCGCGCAAGGTTTTGATCTCGTCAAGATGGTGATGCACACCATCCCTGCCCGCCTGCAAGACCTGAACCCCGATCAGCCCATTGCCTGCTTGTGCCACCACGGCGCACGCAGCATGCAAGTGGCCGCGTTTTTGGCGCAACACGGGTTTAGCCATGTGGCCAACATCACGGGTGGCATTCACGCGTGGTCGTCCCAAGTGGACGGCGCTGTGCCTACGTATTGATTTTTGAAAGAACTGCATGTCGCTCTCTCGCACCCTGTTTCGTACCCTGCCCCTGACAACGGCGCTGGTCTTGGCCTTTGTGCCCCACGCACAAGCCCAAAGCTTGGTGGAAATCTACGAGGCAGCGCGCGGCTACGACGCCAACTTCATCTCCGCCAAAGCGCAGTTTGAAGCGAATTTGGCCAAAGCCAACCAAACGTTGGGCGGCATTCTGCCCAACATTGCCTTGACGGCAAATGCGACGCGGACTTACTCTGACTTTCGATATGACAACGCCGCTGCCCAACCCACATCGGGCTTCGTCAACCCCCGTTACTACAGCTCTGGCACAGCCGCGTTGACACTGACGCAACCCATCTACCGACCTGCCGCGTGGGCCGCTTACCGCCAAGGCGGCTACCAGTTGCAACAAGCCGCCGCCCAATACGAAGCCGCCGAACAAGACTTGTTGGTGCGTGCCGCCCAAGCTTATTTTGATGTACTGACCAGCGAAGACAGCTTGGTCACCCTTCAAGCGCAAAAGAAAGCTGTGGCTGAGCAACTGGCCTCGGCCAAGCGCAACTTTGAAGTTGGCACCGCCACGATCACGGGCGTGCGTGACGCGCAAGCCCGTTTTGACTTGACCACAGCACAAGAAATTGCCGCCCAAAATGATTTACGGATCAAGCTTTTGGCCTTGGACCTCACCGTGGGGTTGACCGATGTCAAACCCAAGCGCTTGTTGAGTGACACCACCCTGATTGCGGCCCCGACAGAAGAGCTCAGCAGCTGGGTGTCTCAAGCAGAAGTCGCCAACCCAAATGTGCGCCAAGCCAAACTGGCCTTGGACGTGGCGTCCCTAGAGGTTGACAAAGCGAATGCAGGCCACAAACCCACCCTCGATGCACAAGTGAGCTATTTCGGTGTGCGCAACATGGGTGGCAACTCCAACACCACCACCACCGCCGCCATTTCAGACAACCATATCTACGCCCCCTCGGCGGCACTGGTGCTCAACGTCCCGCTGTTCGCGGGTTTGACCACCATGTACCGCGTACGAGAAACGGTGGCCTTGGAAAACAAAGCCCGCGCGGATTACGAGAACGCACGTCGCACCACGGTGCAAGCCACCCGCACCGCCTATTTCGGCTTGGTGTCTGGCCTGAGCCAAGTCAAGGCCTTAGAAGCAGCCGAGGCCTCTAGCCAAAGTGCGTTGGACGCCAACAAACTGGGTTACTCGGTGGGCGTGAACATCAACATCGATGTGTTGAACTCGCAAAGCCAGCTCTACCAAACCAAGCGTGATTTGGCCAAAGCGCGTTACGACGTGTTGGTGGGCAACTTGAAACTGCGCCAAGCCACGGGCACGTTGACACCGGCTGACTTGCAGCCGCTCAACGCCTTGCTCGCACCTTAATTCGTTTTCAAGTACGGCAGCAGCGCTTGCACCGTGCGCTGCGTGGCCCCGCGATGGGCTTGTGAAAACACCGCGCACGCTTGCACGTGTGCGCTCTCATCGGGGCCAAACCTCACCATTTGCAACGCGGTGGTCACGGCTTGCGCCATGTCTGGCACGCGCAAAGCAGCCCCCGCCTCTTCGGCCAACTGGGCGGCTTGGGCAAAGTTGAAGGTGTGCGGCCCCATGATGACAGGGCAACCACAGGCGGTGGCTTCAATCAAGTTTTGCCCGCCCAAAGGCGCAAAGCTACCGCCCAACAGGGCGGCATCGGACAAGCCGTAATACAGGGCCATTTCACCCAGCGAATCGCCTAGCCAAAGGGTGTTCACGTCATCGTCGTTTGCGGGGCCATCGTGCCAAGTGCTGCGACGCGAGACCGTCCAACCCCGTTGCGTCATCAATGCGGCCACGTCGTCAAAGCGCTGTGGGTGACGCGGTACGACCAACCACTGCACGGCGTTGATGTGGTCGTGCGCGTCTAGCGGGACGTCTTTGAGCGCTTGCAGGGTGTCCAGCCACATGGCCTCTTCGCCTTCCCGAGAGCTGGTGAAAAGCACCACGGGACGTTTGAGTTTTTGTTTCCACGCATGGGCTTGTGCCAGCTGCGTGGCATCGGGCTGGGCATCGAACTTCACATTGCCCACCACGCCGTCGACTTTGGCACCCAAGGTGCGCAAGCGCTCGGCATCGGCCTCGGTCTGCGCCAGCACGCAAGACAAGCCAAGATAGGCCGGACGCGACAGCCACGCCAAACGCTGCGCTTGGCGCATGCTCTTGTCGCTCATGCGCGCGTTGACCAACACGAGCGGCACGTTGGCCTTGTGGCACTGATCTACCCAGTTGGGCCACAGCTCCGTTTCCAAGATGAGGCCCACGCATGGTTTGAACTGCGTCAAAAAACGTTGCACTGCGGCGGGTGTGTCCCACGGCTGCCACACCTGCACATCGCCGTCTTGCAGCAGACTCACGCCTTGTGCACGGCCCGTGGCGGTGCCATGCGTGAGCAAGATACGCATGCCGGGGTGCGCAGCACGCAGGGCTTGCAGCAACACGGCGCCAGCGCGGGTCTCACCCAAAGACACAGCATGCACCCACACGTAGCCACCTTGTGTGACGGCCTGCGTTATCGCCGGTGTGTAGTGACCAAAACGCTCGTCAATGGCTTGCAAGTAGCCCGCTTCATCACGGCCACGGCGTTGCAATTTGCGGCGCAACACGGGCTGCAACGCCCACATGGCCAAGCTGTAAAGTTGTCGCACCACGTTCTTCGAGCACAGCGTGCGCATCATTCGGTAGAGCCCTCTGCATGCAAGCAGGATTGCCACGCATCCCACACCGCATCGACCGTGGGTGTAGGGGCATGAACCACGCTGCGTTGACGCGCCAAGCCTTCAGGGCCCGTGCGCCATGCGGTGTCGAAGTTGTAAATCTGAACGTGGGGCAAATCCAGTGCGACGGCGATGTGGCTCAAACCGCTGTCCACCCCAATCACACCCGCGCACTGCGCCATCTCGGTGGTGAGTGCGTCCAACGACAGGCGAGGCCACACCACGGCGCCAGGCAGCAGGTCGGCCAAGGCTTCGCTGCGTAGGCGCTCGGCGTCGTTGCCGTGCGGCAGTGCCACGTCAAAGCCCTGCTGCTTGAGGCGTTCGCCGAGGTCCACCCAGTTGGCCAACGGCCATTCTTTGTCGGCACGCGAGGTGCCGTGCACCAAGGCCACCAAGGGCTTGTGTTGCACTGCGGCTTGGCCCAAACCGTAATTCACATGCGCGGGCACCTCGTAGCCCAGCGCTTTGGCGCACAACACACGGCCACGCGCCACGGCGTGGCTATGCGGCGTGATGGGCACGACCACATCGGCCACCCAACGTGTGGGGCGCTCATAGCCAGAGCCATCCGTTCGGTTGGCCAAGGCGTAGCGTTTGCCACCCTTGGCTTTGCGCGCCAGCCACGCCACCCAAGCCGACTTGGTGAGGCCTTGCAAATCGAGAATGACGTCGTAGGCCTCTTGCTGCAAATCGGCTTTGAAGGCGCGCCACTCGGCACGCGTTTGGGCGCGTGTGTCGGTTTTGAAAAAAGCTTTGCGCCAGCGGCGCAGTTCACACGGAATCACACGGTGTACCGCCGTGCATCGTGCGGCCAGTGGTGCAAAACCGCGCTCCACCACCCAATCAATTTGGGCGTTGGGAAACGCGGCTTGCATGTCCATCGCGGCGGGCAGGGTGTGCACCACATCGCCCAAAGACGAGAGCTTGACGATCAGCACCTTCAAGGGCGCTTGTCGATCAAGCAGCGTTGATAAGCTCAATGCGCCGCCTCTTGAAACTTCGCATCAGGCTTGACGCGGCGCAGCAGCGCCAGCATGTCGTGCTCAATACGGTCCAGCGCAGCTTGGGTTTGACCTTCAAAGCGCAGCACCAACACGGGCGTGGTGTTAGAGGCACGGATCAGACCAAAGCCATCGGCCCAGTCGATGCGCAGACCGTCAATCACACACGCCTCTGGCTTGAATTCGGGCGAAGGCAAGTCACCCGCAGACACGAGTTGTTGCAACTCAGCGCTCAAACGGTGTGGCTCGCCTTCGGCGCAACCCACGTTCAATTCAGGCGTGGAGAAGCTGGTGGGCAAAGCGTTGAGCACCGCGTTGGCATCGGGGCTACGGCTCACGATTTCGAGCAAGCGGCAACCGGCGTAGGTGCCGTCGTCAAAACCATACCAACGCTCTTTGAAAAAGATGTGGCCACTCATCTCACCGCCCAAAGGCGAATCGACTTCTTTCATCTTGGCTTTGATGAGGGAGTGGCCTGTTTTGAACATCAGGGCTTGACCGCCCGCTTCGCGGATGGCGGGGGCCAAACGCTGCGAGCACTTCACGTCAAACACAATCGCGCCGCCGGGCACGCGCGACAAAACGTCTTGTGCAAACAAGGTCATTTGGCGATCGGGGTAAATGGTTTCGCCGTCTTGGGTGACGATGCCCAAACGGTCGCCGTCCCCATCAAACGCCAAGCCCAATTCGGCACCTGTGGTTTTCAAAGCGGCGATCAGGTCTTTCAAATTTTCAGGCTTGCTGGGGTCTGGGTGATGGTTGGGAAAGTTGCCGTCGACCTCGCTGAACAGCTCAATCACCTCGCAACCCAAAGCGCGGAAGATGCCGGGGGCTGTGGCACCGGCAATGCCGTTGCCGCAATCGACCACCACTTTCATGGGCCGGCTCAAACGCACATCGCCCACGATGCGGGCCACATAGTCGGCCGTTACATCCAGCTGCTTGACGCTGCCACCCGCTTTGAGCGCCCAGCCTTCAGTCTCGATGAGGTGGCGCAAGCCTTGAATTTCGTCGCCATAAATCGCACGGCCACCCAAGACCATTTTGAAACCGTTGTAGTCCTTGGGGTTGTGGCTGCCAGTGACTTGAATGCCGCTCTGGCACAGTGTGTTGGCTGCGAAGTACAGCATGGGCGTGGTGACAGCGCCCACATCAATCACTTGCACGCCAGCCGCGACCAAACCGCGAATGAGTGCGTCCACCAGCGAAGGACCGCTCAAACGACCATCACGGCCCACAGCCACGGTGGTTTCGCCCGATGCTGCCGCGTGTGTACCAAAGGCACGACCCAGCGCCTCGGCGACTTCAATGTTGAGGGTGGAAGGGACGACACCACGGATGTCGTAGGCTTTGAAGATAGAGGCGTTGACTTGCATAGTGATGAGATTGTAGAGAGCCAAACAGCCGTCTTAAGCGGCCCACTATGATGGCCAAAACGTCGCGCAACGCTCACCCTATGCCAAGCTCAGTCATCTCTCAAACGCACACGACCTCACCGCTGGGTGATGTACTGCTGGCCGCCACCGCGCAAGGTTTGGCAGGCGTATGGTTTGTGCACCGACAAGAACACATGCCCGACAGCAGCCAGTGGGTGACCGACAACAACAACCCCACCCTGCAAACCGCCGCCCAGCAACTGGCCGACTACTTCCAAGGCAAGCGCCACACCTTTGCGCTGCCCTTGCACCCCACACGGGGCACGCCTTTTCAGCGCGCCGTGTGGCAAGCCCTGCAAGGCATTGCCTATGGCCAGACCAGCACCTATGGCGACATCGC
>CANBWY010000029.1 GCA_947373245.1 Comamonadaceae bacterium | reverse complement strand
CGTTGGTACTCAGTCATGTAGCCACGCTCAATGGCCTCGTCCATGATCAAGTTGAATGCAGCGTTGTGGTTGTTTTGTGCACTGCCAGAGAGTTCACGACCGACTTTTTCTCGTCGCCATGTGTGGAACTCGGAGATCACAGCAGGCTTGATGCCATCAATGTTGTAGTTGCCGTAGAAGGGGACCAGATACAACTTGATGGCAGAAATGTAGTCACGTGTGCTGGGCTTAGCGGTTTGGGCCTTGACTTCAGCCTCCATGCGGTGCAAAACTATCTCCGCAACAGGCTTGAATTTTTTGCTGATGATGGGACGACCTTCTTCGTGATCGAAGGTGGCTTTCATCCACATACGCTCAGCGAGCTTGATGGCGGTGTCTAAATCAGTGGTGGAAACACTGCGACGGAACCAAGTTTTGATACCGTCTATCTTGTAATGAACTTGCCACTTCTTGCTGTCGTCGCGACGCACGAGACGAAGTAGTTCAGGCTTGATGACGACGGTTTCAGAGGAGACTATACGCATGGGTCTAGTTTATGGGCCTTTGCGAAGAAAAGCAACCAACGACCTGTATATTAACCGTGCGATAACCGTGTAATTAAAGTATAAAATAAAAACAACGAGGTAAGTCGTTGTTTTTATTGGCTTTTTTGGCTCCTCGACCTGGGCTCGAACCAGGGACCTACGGATTAACAGTCCGGCGCTCTACCAACTGAGCTATCGAGGAATATATTTGGTTAATTTGGCAAAACTAAGACAACTAATTCTTGCCTTTATGGCGAAACACTGTACGTCTTTTGCTAGACGCTCATTGTAGCAAAAAAAATGGAGGATTTTGATAGAGGTCACATTTCGTCAAAAAATCCTTGGAATTTTTGTTGCGCAGCGATGAAATCGTCACGGCTACTAGGCGCTGGTGTTGACGTTGCTGCCTATTCCCATCAGGGCGAAAACACTGGATTGTTGGGTGCTGATATTTGCGTTTGCCAACGCGGTCGCAGCTTTTTGTGCCGCGGTCAGCGCGGTGGCGCTTTTGCTTGTTGCGGCGGATGTCTGCGTTGTGCCTTTGCCACTGTTTTTGGGCTGCATATCCAGCGCAGCCTTCTGCGCGGCGGCTAAATCTTCCGACCTCAGCGCTTGGTACAAGCGACCCAGTGGGCTTGTGTTGGTCTTGGGCATCACGGGGAGTCCCGATGATGCATAAGCTTTTTGGGCTGACGTCATATCCCCAGCTTTGAGGGCTGAAAACAGATTATTCATGTTCTGTTGTTTTTGCTGCAAACCTGCGGCGTAGGTGCTGGGTGTCGAGATGTTGTTGATTGACATGGTGAGTCCTTTGCTTGCAACAAGAAAAGCAAGAAACACGCCGCCTAGAAATTGACAGGTCTCAGAGGTGAAGCTGAAGTGTGGCGCGAACGGTGCGGGGCGCGCCCGGATACAGAAAGTACTGCCCGTATTGTTTGGGCGACTCTCGCCAGTAACGCTTGTCTGCCAAGTTGTTGATGGCCAAGGTCCAAGTCGAGGCCACATGGTTGACCTTGGTGTCATAGTGGGTAGTGGCGTCTAGCGTGGTCCATGCGGGCAGCATGATGTCGCCGTTTTCGGTGACGTTGCGTTCTGCTTCATGGGAAATGCGCAAGCCTGAGCGTAACCCCACCACACTGGCGTATCGGTATTCAGCCATGCCTCGCAAGATGTACTTCGGGACGTTGATGGGACGCTGACCATTCACGCTGGGGTCAATGGCGGCGTTTTGGCGTTGGGCATCTAGCCATGTCGCCGAGCCGCCCCATGTCCAACGCGCGAATTTTTGGTTGGCGCTGAGTTCAAGGCCTTGATGGTGAGCCTCACCATCGATTTGTCGCGTGCAAGAGTTGGTGGCGCTGGTACACGGGCCTGCATCGACAGAGACGGGGCGTGTGATGTCAAACCACGTGGCTTGCCAATGGCTCGCGTTTTGCCCGCCTTTGATGCCCACTTCGCGTTGTGTGCTGCGCAGCGCGGGAAGCGCTTGACCTGCATTGCTGTAACTGGGTGTGTTAGGGGCGACTTCGGACTCTAAGCCTTGTCCATAACTGGCGTAAACCATGTGGTGGTTGTCTAGCTGATGGCTCAGTGCCAACCACGGTGTGCCCACGCCACGTTCGTCTTTGTCGGCATTGCTGCCATCGGTGCGTGCGCTGTCTCGGTTGAGCAGCGTATAGCGAAGGCCTAGCCAGGCTGTTGTTTGTTCGCTCAGGGGGACGCGGTCTGTGAGTCCCAACTCGGTGGTGTAGTTGCTGTTGTTGGTGTTGAGCCCGCTTCGACTTTCAGGGCTGCTGGCCGGCGTTAATCCGCCATTGATGTTGGTGGTGCCGACTAGGTTGTCAGACACTTGATAAGGCATGCGGTTGAGTTGGCGATGGCGCATGGCACTCAAGGTCAAGCTGTGTGCGAGTCCGCCCCATTGAGTTTGGCCACCGACTTCGGTTTGGATGACTTCGCTGTTGCGATGTTCGTTGTCGTTGCGGTAATTGAAAATTTTAAAATCACCATTGGCGCAAAACCTGTCACCAGGACCGGTGGCACATCCCGATGCATAGACCAAACGATCATCAGCGCGCAGGCGCTGTGTACCGTATTGCGTGGTCCACGACCAACCGTTGTCGAGTTGATGTTTCAGCCGAACCGTGCCTGTGAGTCCATCAAACACGCCCGGCAGTGAGTTGGGTTGGCGCGTGATGTTGCGTGTGCCATCCACTGGCGCGGGCAGGGCGTTGGTGCCTGGCCCCAACAAACTGTAAAAGTTCACCCCAATTTGTTCGTGGTGGCTTTGTTCGAACTCCCACGCCAAGCGGTTGCTGCCGCTGATGCGCCAGTCCATCGCCAATGCCACCACATCGCGGTAGCCCTGGGTGTCGTGAATGTAGGGGTTGAGATCTTCGTGCGCCACGTTGAAGCGGTACCCAAAATCGGCACCTTCACCAAAACGACCGCCCAAGTCTGCTGCAACCAAGCGGTTGTCGCCCGGGCCGTAACTTAAGGTCATGTCGCGAATGGTGGTGTCTGCGTTGGTCGGTGCGCGTTTGACCACGTAATTCACCAAACCACCGGGTGCGCTCGTGCCTGCTTGAATGCCGCTGGTGCCTTTGAGCAACTCAATGCTTTCTTTGTTGTCCATCGGGATGATGGTCTCGGCCGAGATGGGCAGTCCTTCGCGGCGGTAGTTGTAGCGGTTGTCAAGGGCAAAGCCGCGTACGCTGAGCTTGTCCCAGTAGGCGGGCAGGTTGTAGCTGTCGCTGACAGATGCGTCTAAGCGCAAGGCGTCCGACACGCGTTGTGCACCCATGTCGCGAAGGGTGGCGTTGTTGATGCTGGTGACAGTGATGGGCAGCGCTTGCGCTGACACGCCATCAAAGCCAGATATCTGGCCTGGTGTGGCAGCCGTGATGGTAATTTCGGTTGGCGAAGCTTGCGCGAAAGCAGATGATGCTGCAGCGAAACAAAGCGTAACCATCTTTTGCTTGTGAGAAATCATCAAAATCGACAGCCTTAAATCTATTTTCCGACTTTAATGGATTTCCGTTGGGATGCTTTTACTTATCAATATTTTTAATGTATTCGCAGCGACTTCTGGTTGCTCTGCACCCGTGATGGCACGCACCACCGCAATTGAACCCACACCACTTTGCATCACCACAGGAATGCTGACCTCGTCTATGCCACCGATGGCAACTAAAGGGCTGTGCTGCATGAGCTTGGCATAGGCGTTCAAGCGGCCTGTGCCTTGTGGCGCCGTTTGCATGCGTTTGAGGGTGGTGGGAAACACGGCCCCCAAGGCGATGTAGCTGGGGCTCACCGCATCGGCGCGCAGCATCTCGGCGTAGCCGTGGGTGCTCAGACCCAGACGCAGGCCTGCGGCGCGTATCTGCTCGATGGGCGCGTCGTCCAGGTCTTCTTGGCCGAGGTGCACGCCGTAAGCCCCTTCGTCGATGGCGATTTGCCAATGGTCGTTGATGAACAAAAGGGCCTCTGTACCTTGTACGGCTTGCACCGCCGCACGGACTTCTTGGCGGATCGCTGAGGCGTCGTCTGATTTGAAACGCAGTTGCACCGTGGGCACGCCCGCACGCGCCATGCGGCCCACCCACTGGGCGTCAGGCAGCACGGCGTACAAGCCTAGTGTGTGTGGGCACGTGGGAAAAGCGTTGGCTCGGGGCGAAGGCGCGATGCCGAAGTCTTGCGGCAGGCAAGGCCACGCGTTGATCAAAAAGTGCCCTGTGCGTTGGGTCTGTGTTGCCCACGCTTGGGCAATGCATTGCGCGTCATGTTCTAAAAAGCCAAGCATGCGACAGCCTTGCAGAACGCCAGCAGTCTGTGTGCTGAGCGAGGCGTCGTTCGCATGCACGGCTTGTGCATACCACTGAGCCTCGCCTGCTAGCAGCGCCGCATGGTGTGCGGCCAATGCTTGCGCGATGTCTTGTGCGGTGTTCAAGGTCTGACTCATGCTTGGTGCCAAAACGGGGTGCCCAAGACGGGCGTGCTGGCCTGCGCGCTGTCTTGGGCTTGCATGGCGCCCGCGCAATAAGCGGCGCGTCCAGCGTTGACGGCATCGGCAAAGGCACCGGCCATGCGAACAGGGTCTTGTGCCAAGGCCACGGCGGTGTTGAGCAGCACGGCGTCAAAGCCCCACTCCATCACTTGGCAGGCGTGCGAGGGCAGGCCCAGGCCTGCGTCCACGATCATGGGCACGTCCAAGCGTTCGCGCAAGGTGCGCAAGGCGTGTGGGTTGATGGGGCCTTTGCCCGTGCCGATGGGCGCAGCCCACGGCATGACCGCTTGGCAACCCACATCGACCAAGCGTTGGCACAGCACCAAATCGTCGGTGGTGTAGGGCAGCACTTTGAAGCCCGCTTGGATCAAGCGGCTGGCCGCCTCGGGCAAGTTCAGTGTGTCGGGTTGCAGCGTGTAGTCGTCGCCAATCAATTCGAGTTTGATCCAATCGGTTTCAAACACTTCACGCGCCATCTCCGCGGTGGTGATGGCTTCTTGCACGCTGTGGCACCCGGCGGTGTTGGGCAGCACGGGCACCTTGGCTTGGCGCAGCAGGTTCCAAAAGCTTTGCGAGGCTTCGCCGCCGCTGCCGGTTTGGCGGCGTAGCGAGGCGGTCAACATGGCGGGCTGTGATCGTTCAATCGCTTGAAGCAAGACGCTGGGTGATGGGTAACGCGAGGTGCCCAACATCAACCGGCTGTGGAAGGTTTCGCCGTACAGCGTGAGGAGGTCCGCAGGGAGGGTATGTGTCGTCATGGTGTGGTCGTGTGGTGATTAGCCGCCCGTGATGGGGGAGATCAGTTCGATCTTGTCGTGGTTGGCCAGCGCGTGTTGGGCGTATTGGCTGCGTGGCACAAATTGCAAATTCACAGCAGCCGCAAAGGGCGGCTGAATACCCGCTTGCGCCACGGCATCGGCCAAGGTGGCACCTTGCGCTAGCGTATGGGGTGCTTGATTGATCAGCACTTGGAGGGGGGTGTCAGACATGTTCAAACTTCAATTGGAATTGCTCTGCCAAGGTGGTGGTGTGGTGTTGCACCCATTCCACCACCACGTCGAGCATGGCTGGAGAAATTAAGAATCCGTGGCGATACAAGCCATTGATTTGCAAGGTGCGTTCACCTAAACAGCGCACGGCAGGCAAATTGTCGGTCAACGTCGGGCGGGCTTGGGTGGTGACCTCAAGGATGCGTGCCTCGGCAAATCCGCTGTGCACGGTGTACGCGGCACTGAGCAACTCCAGCGTCGAGCGCACGCTGGCGGGTGATAGGTCTTCGGTTTCAATTTCGGTGGCGCCAATCACGAACACATGGTCTTCTTTGGGCGCGATGTAGATGGGGTAACGCGGGTGAATCAAGCGGGTGGGGCGTTGCAGCGTGACCTCGGGGGCGTGCAAGCGAATCACTTCGCCGCGCACGCCGCGCAGTTGGGGCCACTCGGTGCGCGCGCCCAAACCGCGGCAGTCGAACACCCAATCGGGCTGACCGGCTTGACCCGGTTGAAAGTCTTCAGGTTGGCGCGGGCTGTGCCAGTGCAGTGCGACGTTTTGTTGTTCCAAGCTTTTGAGCAAAGCAGCCAGCAGTTGACGGTTGTCGAGTTGGCCTTCACCCGGCAAGTACAGGGCTTGTGCAAAGCGGTTCTCTAAGGTCGGCTCATGCTGCAACAAACCTTCGGCGTTCAAGCTTTGCGCCGCAGGCAGGCTGGGCAATTGTTGCTGTGTGCGGTGCAGCAACTGCTCAAAGCGTTTGGCCTCGGCCGCGTCTTGGCGGTGCCACAACACCAGCGTGCCGTTTTGCTGAAAGAACACAGGTTCAGACAAGGGCGCGATCAACTCAGGCCAGCGTTTGAGTGCGTGCTGGCCCATTTGCACCACCGGCAGTTCTGTGATGGCCGATTCGGCCAGCGGTGCCAACATGGCCGCCGCCACACGCGCAGCCGCACCTTGTGCGTCGGGGCCTTGGGCTTCGTAGACCGACACGTGGTGGCCGAGTTGCGCCAAGGTGTGAGCCAGCAAACGGCCCATCAGGCCCGCGCCTAGCACCACGCTTGAAATTTGTGAACTCATTGAACAAGGTCCTTTGTGATTTGCGGATAATTCCGCCCATGAACACTTCTTACCGTTACGCACGCGTCCTCACCATTGCTGGCTCTGACAGTGGTGGCGGCGCTGGCATTCAAGCCGACTTGAAAACGTTTGCCGCCTTGGGCTGCTACGGCATGAGCGCCATCACCGCGCTGACCGCGCAAAACACTGTCGGCGTGCAAGGCATTCATGCCGTGCCCGCCGAGTTTTTGAAGGCGCAAATTCAGTCGGTGGTGGAAGACATCGGTGTCGACGCCATCAAGATCGGCATGCTGCACGCGCCCGGCATTGTGGAGGTGGTGGCTTGGGCCATCGACCATTACAAACTGACCCACGTGGTGCTTGACCCCGTGATGGTGGCCACGAGTGGTGACCGCTTGATTGCCAATGAAACCGTGCAAGTGTTGGTGCGCGAGTTGTTCCCCCGCGTCAGCGTCATCACCCCTAATTTGGACGAAGCCGCCTTGCTCTTGGGGCGTGACATTCCCAACGCCGAGGCGTTGGACACCGCTGCCCAAGACTTGCTCGCCATGGGCGCCAAAGCCGTGTTGCTCAAGGGCGGTCACTTGGCCGGTGACGAGGTGGTGGATTTGCTGGTGCAGGCCAACGGCCCTTCGCAACGTTTGGCATCCAAGCGCATTGCCAGCCGCAATGTGCACGGCACGGGTTGCACCTTGTCGTCGGCCATCGCGGCGCACTTGGCTTTGGGGTATCCGTTGAACGACGCCGTCGCCTTGGCACGCACCTTCATCTTGGGTGCGATTGCGTATGGTGCAGACGTGACCACGGGCCACGGTCATGGTCCGTTGAATCATGGGTTTGCGCCCGTGCCGCTTCATCGCATCACCAACCCGCCGTCGACCGTCAAAACCTGACCGGTCACAAAGCGGCTCCAGTCAGACGCCAAAAACAGCACGGGTCCTGCCACATCGTCGGGCGTGGCCATGCGACCCAGTGGGGTCTGCGCGATCAGCGCGTCTTTGACAGATTCTTTGGTGGCACGGCTGGCGTCGGTGGGGCTCACCAAACCCGGTGCCACGCAGTTGACACGAATGCCCAAAGGGCCTAGCTCTGTGGCCAAGTTGCGACTGAAGCCCACCAAGGCCGACTTGGCCGTGGTGTAGTCGTGGTACGCAAGGCTGGGGCGATCCACCAAATCACTGGTGAGGTTGACGATGTTGCCTTGTCCGCGTTGTTTGAAATGCGGCAACACCGCTTGGCACACGTTGTAGGCCGCATGCACGGCCCCATCAAACTGGGTTTGATAAGCCTGCCAAGACACGTCCCAAAAGCGTTGGCGATTGTCAGGATCGAAGCTGTAGGGGCTAAAGGCGTTGTTCACCACCGCATCGATGCGGCCGGTTTCGCGCAAGGCTTGGGCCACCATGTCGTTCACGGCTTCGGGCGAGCGCACATCGGCCGCCAGCGCCCAAGCGTCACCGCCGAGTTGCTGGCATTGGGCCACCACATCTTGGGCAGCGGCATGGTTGCTCAGGTAGTTCACCAACACCATCGCGCCTTCGCGTGCAAACGCTTTGGCAATGGCCGCGCCAATGCCGCGACTGGCCCCCGTGACCAAGACCACTTGGCCTGCAAAGTTGCGTGGGGTGGCGTTCATTTTGAGGTGGTGGTGGGCAGCAAGTCTTGGCTCACCACGTCGCTCACGCGGATGTCGCGCTGAATCACGCCAAAGGCTTTGTAGGCCTTGGCACCTTTTTGCAAGCCCGCCATGTCAAAGGCTCCCAAGCCGCGTTGGTCGGTGATAGCCGACACGCTGGACTCGTTGCGCAGTCGGATGATGTCCAAGTTCATGCTGGGGTTTTGGCCGTCGATGGCGTATTTCACCGCGAGCTTGGCGGCTTCTTCGGGCGACTGCATCATCCATTTGGCGCTGTCTTGGTAGGCGCGCAAGAAGCGCTTGAGCACGTCTTTTTTCTGTTGGTAGGTGTCTTCACGCACCACAAAGAAGTCGCTGGAAATGTTGAGGTGGTTCTTGATTTCCATCACGTTCACGCCGCCCAAACCTTTTTGACGGCCCACCAACAAACCGGTGTCGGTGGCGGCTGTGGCGTCGACTTGGCCTTGCATCAGAGGCGCGAAGTTCAGCAAGCCCGTCACCACCACGGTCACGTCGGCTTCGGTCAAGCCGGCTTGGTTCAACAGCACTTGCAAGTTTTGGCGGGTGCCGCTGGACAAGCTGTACACGCCAATGCGCTTGCCTTTGAGATCGGCGGGCTTGAGGATGTTTTGCGTTTTTAACGACACCACGTTGAACACGTTTTGTGGGTAGATGTCGTAGATGGCGCGCAGCTTCTCGCCCTTGTCTAAAGCCGTGAAGAAGGAGCCTGGGTCAGTGAAGGCCACATCGGCCTGGCCGCTGAGCAAGTTGCGCAAAGCGTCGCCGCCACCTGCACCCGGCACATAGCCCAGTTCAATGCCACGGGCTTTGAAAAAACCTTTGTCTTCTTCCACCAACAAGTTGGTAATTTCAGTGATCGGCTTGCTCCAGCCCGCGACCACCACTTTGTCGAGCTTCGGCGTGGTTTGTGCCCAGCTCAAAGCGGGCGCAGCGAAGCTCAGGGCGCAGCCGATGGCGAGGCCAGCGAAGCGATGCATCCAAGCGGTAGAGGTGTGGTGAGTCATGGCGAAGTCCTTTTTGAAGTTTCAGAAGAGGTTTGTAGCAAGCGGCGTTCTAGCCATTCAGCAGCTTTGTAAAACACAAGGCCGAGCACGGTGATGACGGTGAGCACGGCAAACATCAGCGGTGTGTCCATCGAGCCCTGTGCCGCGATGATCAAGGCACCCAGCCCACGGCTGGCGCCGATGAACTCGCCCACCACCGCGCCCACCCACGCCAACACCACGGCCACACGAAAGCCGGCCATGATGTTGGGCAAACCCGCAGGCAGCTTCAAGCGCCACAAGGTTTGCCAGGGGCTGGCGCGCAACATGCGAAACAGCTCTCGTTTTTTCGCATCCACTTGTTGCATGCACGTGGCGGTGTTTTCCAGCAGCGGGAAGAAACAAATCAAGGCCGTCATCACCACGGTGGGCAAAGTGCCAAAGCCAAACCACACGATGAACAGTGGTGCCAGCGCGAGCTTGGGCACCACTTGGCTGATCACCACATAAGGCATCAACACGCCACGCCAACGCGCCGACTCGCCCAGCACCACACCGCCCACAAACCCCATAGAGGCGCCCAGCAACAGGCCCAATACCACCTCGGTCAGCGTGTGCGCGATGTGCGGCCACAGGTAGCCGCTGTTCAGCCCTTGCCACAGCGATTGCGCCACCACCGAGGGGGCAGGCAGCACCAAGGGCGAGGTGTGGCCCACGCGCACGGCGGCTTCCCAAGCGGCCAAGCAAGCGAGGCCGAGGAGTGTTGAAAGCAGGGTGTCGCGTTTCATCACCGCGTGGCGTCCATGGCATGTCGCAGCTGCTCGCACAGTGCGTTGAAGGCGGGCGTGTAGCGCATGGCACTTTGGCGCGGGCGCGGCAAGTCGATGCGCAGCGGGGCTTGTAGACGGCCTTGGTGCATCAGGCTGACTTGATCGGCCAAGTACACCGCCTCAACCATGTCGTGTGTGACAAACAGCACGGCGGTGCCGTTCGATTGGCACAGTGCCAAGAAGTCGCGCTGCAACTCCTCGCGCGTGATGGCATCGAGTGCGGCAAACGGCTCGTCCATGAACAACACCGCCGGGCGGGTGATCAAGGCGCGGGCAATTGCCACGCGGCTTTGTTGTCCGCCCGAGAGTCGGTGGGGTTTGTCGTTGCACAGGGCGGCCAGCCCCATGTGCGCCAGCAGCTGTTCGCCATACGCGCGGTGGGTGTCTGTGACCGTCCCGTGCAAGCTGAGCGGCAACAATACGTTGTCCAACACGCTGAGCCAATCGAGCAGGGTGGGGGACTGAAACACAAAGCCCATGTCAGCGGTGGGCTGCTGCACGGTCTGGCCCTTGAGCTGAACTTGGCCTTGTTGGGGGGTGAGCAAACCTGCTGCGAGTTTGAGCACGGTGGTTTTGCCGCAGCCACTGCGGCCAATCAAACAATGAATCTCACCTGGTGCGAGTTGCAGACACACATCACGCACCACCTCGCCCCGATTGGGGTAGGCAAAGTGCAGGGTGTCGAGTTGTAAAAAGTGCATGGCTGACATGTTCAAAGCTAAAGCGTTCACCGCATCAAACCTCGTAGGGCGTGAAGCGCTCGGCCTCATGCTCGGTGGAGGCTTCGATGTCGACCATGCGCACCAAGTCGAGCAAGCTAAAGCGTCCGTCATGGTGCCAGCCGGCTTGCGGCGCAGTCATGGTGCCCAAGGCGCAGATGCGTGTCACACCTGCTTGGCCCAAACATTCGCCCAAGTGCAGCAACTCTTCAGGGGCGGCGGCGAGGCCCACCGTTTGCAGGTAGTCGCGCTGTGGCGTGATCAAGGGCACCACGTCATCTAAGGCGTCCACCGCCACCACCAACACGTGGCGGTTCAACGGCCCTGCCGTGAGCGGCAAGGGGCGGTCGCTGTACACCACGGTGCTCAAAGTGGCAGCGTTGCCAAGTACGTTGTAGGTGGTGTCGCTGAGTCCGGTGTGTTCGGTGGGGTTCAGCGAAGCCAACTCATGGGCCTCACGCCAAGCGCCCACTTGCGCGGCTTCTTCGAGCGAGAGTACACGGCACGGTAGCTTGTGCTGCAAGCCCGTCAGTGCGTGGGCCAGGTGTTGTGCAAAGTCTTGTGGGCTGACAAGCCCACCGCGTTGCACATAAAACACATGCGGCGAGTAGCAGCCTTGTTGGTCGTAGCGCGTCACATCGAGCGCGGCCTGATGTGCCACGCTTGGGGCCTTGTGCACCGACAGCGCCGCTGCCGACACCATGCCAAAGCTCAACTTGTGGCCATGCGGCAAAAAGCGGGTGGTCACAGGCACGTGGGCTTGCATCGCACTCAAGGCCGTGTTGCCGCCATAGGCCAGCACCACATCGGCCAAGGCGAAAGCGGTGCGTTCGTGCGATGCGCCACTGGGCCACCACACCACCGCAAAGCAATCGGCCCAGCGGGGTTCGACCTCGGCCAGCAGGCGTGCGAACAGGGTGGCAAACACCGGCTCGGCGCTGGAAATTTTCCCCACAGATCCAGCCTTCACCAACAAGCCCGAGACGAAGCTCCACATGGGCAAAGCGGGCACATTGCCGGCCCACACATGCACCAACAATTCAGGCCCAAAGGCGCGTGCCCATCCACCTGTTGTGCGGGGTTGAAACTCGTCCAGCACTTTGGGGTTGGCGAAGTCTTCGGCCACAAAGCGTTGCAACTGCAAACCACGAAAGGTTTGCAAATAGGCGTTCAAATTCAAGCGCACCATCTCGGCGTCAAAGCCTGTGGCTTGGGGCAGCAGCTGTTCGAGTTGTTGACGGTAGATGTTCTTGGGGTCGAGCAAGCGCGCGGTGGCTTGGTCCAACACGCGAATGATGTCGGAGACACACATGGTTTTCAAATGCGTTTGGCTGGCTTGCCGCACTCGTTGGGCCACGGTGGTCATTTGCGCAGGGCTGAGTTGAGGCATGTCCACCAGCAAGGGCGCATGCGGCGAGCCAAGGCTGAGGCGCTGCCAGCTCACGTCGGCATCACTCAAACCGGGCAGGTAGCCTGCTTTGAAAACCGAGGCGGTCATGCCTGTGCCGCTTTCAAAAAGTTGTCCACCGCCATCGAGCAGCCTTTGGCTTGGGCACCTTCTGCACGGCCCAGTAGAACAAAGCCATCGTCGGTGGCTTGTCCCACGTCTTCCGTCAAGATGGTGACCACCGAATTGAAGTTGGCCAAATCGGTGTGGGCCAAGATGCCGCGCTCACCAGCGGGCACATCTTGCCCCGTCAGCGGGTCCACCAAGCGTGAGCGAATCCAGTGTGGGCCACGTTTGACCGAGGGCACCGTGCGGTTGCCTGCGTCGTAAAACTGGGTGCTTAACTCGGTCATGCCGTACATGTTGAGGCAGTGGTCGCGGCTGACGCCAAAGGTGGCGCTGAGTTGGTCATAAAACGCGTCCATCGGGATTTCGCGCGACTGACCTTTGAAGCCACCGGTGTCGAGCAAGCGACTGCCGGCGGGCAGCTGAAAGGTTATGCCTCGGGCTTGCAAAGCGTCCATCAGGTGCACAAAGCTGTAACTCGCGCCCAGCAGTGCAAAGGGCTCTCCTGAGTTTTGAGCCTGTTGTAACGCTTCGCACAGGGCGTCGGTGCGTAGGCCGTTCTCGTCCAAGTAGTAGGCGCTGTCAGAGGTGCCAAAGTGTTCAATGGCCAATGCCAAGTAATGGGCCAGCGAGGAGTTGGGCATCAGCACTTCGGTGGGAAACAAAAGCCCCATGCGCAAACGGGTGTTGCCTTGCATGACGTGCTGCGCAAAGTTAGCCAGCATGGAGGCGTCGTACACCGCCATCGTGGGGTGGTAGTGGCGGCCCTTCACATCGCCACGGGTGGTGCCGCTGGTCATGAAGGTGCGCGCGCAGGTGTCGGGCGGGACACAGCTCAGCGTCAAGTCTTTGAAGGCATTGATGGGCACGGCTGGAATGTCTTGCCAGCTTTTGACGACACGAGGTGTTTTGCCGCGGCCTTGGCAAAACTTTTGAAAGGGTCGGTTGTGTTCAAACTGGTGGGCGAAGAGTTTCAGCGCGAGCGCGTTGAAGTCGTCGTCGTTGACATTTGAACGGGCCATGAAGTCCAGCAACGCTGAAACGATGTCGCTGTCTGCTCCCTGCGCGGGGCTACCCAAAGCATGGGTGGCTTCGCCCATGGGGCTCAGGTGTGTGTGTGTTGCGTTTGCCATTGCTTGTCTCAAGTAAATGGCAGTTCGGCGAGGCCCGAGCAAGCTTATTGAAAATGCGTGCTCTGTGTCGGCCAGCTTCCCTGCGCGAGGATTACCTCAATCAGGTTCAAAGGGACTTTCTCAGTCGAAGTCGGTGACGGCTTCAACACCCCTAGCGAATGCGTTATTGCTAACGCGATGTGAATTTTAAACCAGCCCGAGCCGGTGGTGCAGCTCCGTCGATGTGGTCGTGTACTGCAACAAGGTTTTGCGTGTGGGATGCACGATGTCTGCGGCGCCAAACGCGGCGAGCGTGGCTTCATGAAAGCCGCACAAGATGAGTTTCTTTTTACCGGCGTAGGTGTTGATGTCGCCCACAGCAAAGATGCCCGGCATATCAGTGGCAAAGTTTTGGGTGTTCACCACCAGTTGCTTGCGTTCCATGGCCAAACCCCAGTGGGCAATAGGACCGAGCTTGGGCGAAAGGCCCAAGAAAGCCAACACGTGTTGTGCCGGGCGCTCGATGGTTTGGCCATCGGGCGTGGCGACTTGTAGGGCGTGCAGGTGTTGCGCGCTGCTCAGCAGGGCGGTTGGTTGGCCAATTTGCAGTTGGAGTTTTCCGCTGGCGACCGCATCACGCATGGCTTGCAACAACACGGGGTCAGCGGCAAATACATCGCGGCGGTGCATCAGTGTGACGCTGCGGGGTGCTGGTGCTTCTAGCGTGAGTTTCAAAGCCGCCGTGACAGCGGATTCTTCGCCACCCATCACCACCACGTCTTGTCCTGCAAAGCGCGAGGCATCGCCCAAGCGGTCATGCACGTGCGTGCCTTCTAGTTCAGCCGCGCCTTCGACGGACAACTTGCGCGCTTGAAATGCGCCCACGCCTGCGGCGATGAACAGAACCTTGCAAATGAAGTGCTGCTGGGCTGAGGTGCGTACCGAGATGCGGCCATCGTCCAAGCGTGTGACCTCGGTCACTTCTTGGTGGAGGTGAAAGGTGGGCGCGAAAGGTTGGATTTGGGTTTGCAGCTGCGCCACCAATTCACGGCCCGTGCACACGGGGATGCCAGGAATGTCGTAAATGGGTTTATCAGCGTACAACTCAACGCACTGGCCGCCCACGTGGGGCAGTGCGTCAATGATGTGGCAATGAATGTCTTGTAGCCCCAGCTGAAAGGCTTGAAATAGACCCACAGGGCCCGCGCCCACGATGACGGCATCTGTCTCAATCATGGCGGCCGTCATGGGAATGTTTGCGCTTTGGCGTGGTGCTTAGCGCTTGAGTTCGGCGAGTTTGCCGGTTTTGTCTTTCCAAGCCTCTGCATCGGCCATCGGTGCTTTGCGCTTGGTGATGCTGGGCCAGCCGATCAACGACAACTCGGCGTTGAGCTTGGTCATGTGCTCTTGGCCTTCTGGCACATCTTCTTCGGCGTAAATGGCGTTCACGGGGCACTCGGGAATACACACCGCGCAGTCGATGCACTAGTCTGGGTCGATGGTGAGGAAGTTGGGGCCTTCGCGGAAGCAGTCGACGGGACAAACGTCCACGCAATCGGTGTACTTACATTGGATACAGGCTTCGGTGACAACGTGCGTCATGACAGTTCAATCGATGGGTAAAAAAGAGGGCACAGCCGCGATGTGCTGCTGCGCCAATCTGTTGATTTTAAACGGGAATAAATAGGCGACTTGAGGTGAATCAGTTCACCAGTACAGCGCCCGAGGTTTTGTGCGTGGCGGTGTCTACCAACACCAAGGCGCCCAAGATACGCGATTGGGTGAAGGGCAACGTCACCAAAGGCTCTTGCAGAGCCAAAGTGACGTGACCAATCGCGTTGGGGGCCAGCTCAGTCGCTTCCTCTTCGGCCAAGGTATTGACGTTCAGACGATGCACCACGCGTTGCACTTTGACTTTGACCCAGCGGTGGCCATGCAAGGCCCAGTACACGCGACCTGCCACCAAGGGCTCGTCGTCCATCCAAGCGATGGTGGTGTTGAGTTGGCGCTGGCCTTCTGGGCTTCCTTCAGCGGCCAGCAACCAGTCGCCGCGTGACACGTCCACTTCACGGTCCAGCACGATGCCGGCGCTGTGGCCCGCTGCCTTGTTTTGCGGCTGACGCGTGGCCGAGAGCACTTGCGACACCACAGCAGTTTGGCCGCTGGGGAAGACCTTGATGATTTGGCCTGGCTCGATGGTGCCTGTGGCCACACGGCCCCAGAACACACGGCGACCTTGGGTGGTCACGCCTGAGTCGTGGAATTTTTCGACCCACTGCACGGGGAAGCTGAACGCCACCTCGGTTTCAGCAGGCGTGTTGGGCAACGCTTCCAAGATGCTCAAGAGGCTAGGCCCTGTGTAGCCGCACCAAGCGGCTTGGTCAGCATTGGTGGTGTCCACCACGTTCCAGCCTTTGAGGGCCGACACGGGCACCATCGCTGTGATGGTGATGCCCGCTTCTTGGGCGAACTTGCGCAAAGCAGCTTCGATGTTTTTGTAGGCAAGTGCGGCGTCTTCTACGGCGTCGAGTTTGTTGATGGCAAACACGATAGAAGGTACGCGCAGCAGGTTGACCAACAGCGAGTGGCGGCGGGTTTGGGGCAGCAACTCAAGGCTTGGGTTTTTCCAATCCAGCTTGATGGCGTCCACCAACACCACGGCCGCGTCAGCGCTAGAGGCTGCTGTCACCATGTTGCGGGTGTATTGCTCGTGGCCGGGCGCGTCACCAATGATGAACTTGCGCGCTTCGGTGTTGAAGTAGCGGTACGCCACGTCAATCGTGATGCCTTGCTCGCGTTCAGCAGAGAGGCCGTCAGTCAACAAGGCAAGGTCAGTCTCACCTGAGCGTTGCACGCCCGCCAAGTGGTCTTGCAGCACAGCTTTGGTGTCGACCAGTAGGCGGCCAATCAAGGTGCTTTTGCCGTCGTCGACCGAGCCACAGGTGATGAATTTAAGTGCGTTCATTAGAAATATCCGTCTTTTTTACGCTTCTCCATCGAAGCCTCAGATGTTTTGTCGTCCATGCGCGTGGCACCGCGTTCGCTCACGTCGGCTGCCAAGGTCTCGATGACGATTTGCTCTGGCGTCGCGGCTGTGCTCTCCACAGGGCAGGTACAGGTGATGTCGCCCACGGTGCGGAAACGCACATCGCGAATCACCACTTCTTCGCCGTCTTTCGGTGGCGTGAGTTCGGTCACGGGCACCAACAGGCCACGGCGGTCCACCACTTCGCGTTTGTGCGTGTAGTAGATCGAAGGCAGGGCGATTTTTTCGCGAGCAATGTATTGCCACACGTCCAGCTCTGTCCAGTTGGAGATGGGGAACACACGGAAGTGCTCGCCGGGTTGCAACTTGTGGTTGAACAGGGTCCACAACTCAGGACGTTGGGCCTTGGGCTGCCATTGGCCAAAGCTGTCGCGGTGGCTAAAAATGCGTTCTTTGGCGCGTGCTTTTTCTTCGTCACGGCGCGCGCCGCCGATCAGCGCGTCAAAGCGGAATTCTTCGATGGCTTCGAGCAGCGTGACCGACTGGTGCACATTGCGGCTCTCGCCGGGGTGGGCCAAACGAACCGTGCCTTTTTTCATCGAGTCTTCGACGCTGCGCACGATCAACTCGGCACCCAGCTCTTTGGCGCGTGAATCGCGAAAGTCCGTCACTTCCTTGAAGTTGTGGCCGGTGTCAATCATCAACAGTGGATATGGAATGCGACCGGCACCAAAGGCTTTTTCTGCGCACTTGAGCATGACCAATGAGTCTTTTCCGCCTGAGAACAAGAGGGTGGGGCGCTCAAAAGCGGCGGCGACTTCGCGCAAGATGAAGATGGTTTCTTCTTCCAGCGCATCGAGGTGGGTGTTGCTTAAGTGGTGCAACTCGTTTTGGGTTGTAGCGTTCATGACGTTTCTCGGTACCTAACTTTTATTTCTTCACGTGCAAGCCGCACTCTTTGGCGGCTTCGTCTTCCCACCACCAGCGGCCAGCGCGAAACTCTTCGCCCATGCTGATGGCGCGGGTGCAAGGCGCGCAGCCCACGCTGGGGTAGAACTGGTCGTGCAAGGGGTTGTAGTCCACCTTGTTGTCCGCGATGTAGTGCCACACATCGCCCCAGGTCCATTTGGCCAAGGGGTTGAACTTGCTGAGGTTTTTGGTGGGCACTTCGCCGTCGTCTTGCAAAGGCACCTCGGCACGGGCACTCGATTGTTCTTGGCGCAAGCCCGTGACCCACGCACGTTGGCCTTGGAGGGCGCGAGCGAGTGGCTCCATCTTGCGAATGTTGCAGCAGGTCTTGCGCAACTCGATGCTTTTGTACATCGCGTCTTGGCCTTCTTTGCGGACAAACTGAATGACAGATTCATGCACGGGCGTGAACACCTTGATAGGCGTGTGCGATGTGGCTTCGGTGCGCTCTAGCAAGGCCAAGGTTTCAGTGTGCAGTGCGCCGGTTTGGAGCACGAAAACAGGAATATCCAGCTTCAAGCGGTTGATGAGGTGGGTGATGACCACATCTTCCGCGCCCAGGCTGGAGGCTTGCGTGACGGGCGAAAACTCAGCGGCTGCGCGTTGCAACAAGGCTTGTGTTTCGGCCAGTTTGGCCGCGAAGTCGTCGCTGGCATGGGCGTTCAAGGTGGTCGCTTTGGACGCGCCGCCGGAAGAGAGAAAAGAAGATTGACTCATAAAAGATGGCGATGCAGCGTGTGTCGTGTGGGATGGGCTGAAAACATTTACACCGCTTGGGCGAAATTGGGGACAGGCTGCACGGCATCGCCTTGGTAAAAACTTTTGTAGTGACCGAGCAGCGTTTCGCCATGAGCGGCGTCTTGGTCGTCGCGCAGCACAGCTGTGGAGAAACCGCTGCGTTGCATTTGCAACAGCTGGTCAATCAGCACGTCGCCATGGGCGCGGATGTCGCCCGTGAAGCCACGGCGGCGCAGCACAAAGGCTTGGCTAAACGCGCGGCCATCGGTGAACTTGGGGAAGTTCAAGTCGATGCGTTCCAAGCCTTCGAGGTCCAGGGTTTGCACGTCCACGTCGTTGGCCAAGGCGCGCGCATTTGTGCCGTCTGTTGTGTGTTGGGTGATGATTTGCAAGGTCATGGCAATTCTCTTTATCGGGTTCAAGCAGCGCGTGCTGTGGTGTTGCGGGCGGTGTTGGCCGCAGCTTTGAACACATCAAAGCCCACGCGGTTCAAAGTGCGTGCAAAGGTCTCTTGGGCTTCGCGCTTGTCACGGTAGGTGTCCAACACGGCTTCAATCACGTCCACCACTTCGGCGGCGGCGAACGACGGGCCGACCACTTTGCCCGCTTTCGCGGGGCCGCTGAGGTTGGAACCATCCGAGCCGCCGAGGGTGACTTGGTACCACTCTTGGCCGTCTTTGTCCACGCCCAAGATGCCGATGTGGCCGCTGTGGTGGTGGCCGCACGAGTTGATGCAGCCGCTGATATGCAGGTCAATCTCGCCCAAGTCAAACAACTCGTCGAGGTCTTGGTAACGTTCGGTGATGGCGGCGGCGATAGGCAATGAACGGGCGTTGGCCAAGGCGCAGTAGTCGCCGCCGGGGCAGGCAATCATGTCGCTGAGCAAATGCACATTGGCGCGGGCAAAGCCTGCGGCTTTGGCAGCTTGGTACAGGTCGGCCAGTTGGTCGATGCGCACCCAAGGCAGCACCAAGTTTTGGTCGTGGTTGACACGCACTTCGCCCGAGCTGAACTTGTCGGCCAAGTCGGCAGCGACGGCCAGTTGGTCAGCCGTGGCGTCGCCCGGGGCTTGGCCTAAACGCTTGAACGACAGGGTGACCACGCGCAGGCCTGGGTTTTGGTGGCTGGTCACGTTTTGCTGCAACCAGCGGGTGAATTCTTTGTCGGCACGGGCTTGCGCGAGCAAGGCTTGCTCGGCTTTTTCTTGGGCTTCATCCGACACCACGTCGACGGGGGGCAGCACAAAGCAGGCGCTCACGCGGTCCAGCTCGACTTGTGGGATGGTGTGGTGTGCGCCACTTTCCAAGATGCGCTCGTATTCGGCTTCAACCTCGTCAAAGTAGCGTTGGCCTTCGGCCTTCACCAAAATTTTGATACGCGCTTTGTAAATGTTGTCACGACGGCCCCAACCGTTGTACACGCGTACCACGGCTTCGAGGTAGTTGATGATTTGGTTCCAAGGCAAGAACTCACGAATCACCGTGCCCGTGATGGGCGTGCGGCCCATGCCGCCACCGACCAAAATTTGAAAACCCACTTCGCCTTCGTCGTTGCGCAAGACGCGCAAGCCCACGTCGTGCCACGCGATGGCGGCCCGGTCTTCGTTAGAACCTGTGATGGCGATCTTGAATTTACGCGGCAGATAGGCGAACTCGGGGTGCAAGGTGCTCCACTGGCGCAGCACTTCGGCGTAGGGGCGTGGGTCAACGTCTTCGTCCACCGCAATGCCTGCGCGTTCGTCGCTGGTGATGTTGCGGATGCAGTTGCCGCTGGTCTGGATGCCGTGCAGGTTGACGCTGGCCAGCAGCTCCATAACGTCGGCGCTTTTGTCTAACGGAATCCAGTTGAATTGCACGTTTTGACGGGTGGTGAAGTGGCCGTAGTTGGTGGTGAGCTTGGGCGCATGAATAGGGCTTGAGGAAGTACCACCAATCTTGTCTTGTGTGGTTTGGGCGCGTTCAATCAACTCAGCCGAAGGCGTGTCGTAGTCACGGGCAATTTGTGCCAACACGCGCAGCTGAGCTGCGTTGAGCTCGCCATAAGGCACCGCCACGCGCAACATGGGGGCGTAGCGTTGCACGTACCAGCCGTTTTGCAAGCGCAAGGGACGGAAGTCGTCGTCGGCCAATTTGCCAGCCAAGTGACGGGTGAGTTGGTCGCGGTACTGCGCCGCGCGTGCTTTGACAAACTCTGAATCGAAGGCGGTGTATTGATACATCTAAAAACTCACACGAAAAATTAAGCAAAAACCAACTTGCTGCCAGCCCAAGCCAACAGCACAGAAAGGATAGAACGAATCACGCGCTCAGGTGTCTTGTGCATCAGACGGGAACCTAACCAGATTCCGGGCAAGGAGCCCGCGAGCAACTTTGTCAACAAGGGCCAATCCACCGAGCCCAATGAGGCATGGCCCAAGCCAGCGGCCAAGGTCAGGGGAACGGCATACGCAATGTCAGCCGCCACGATGCGAGACAGTGGCAGCTTTGGGTAAAGGATCATAAGCACTGTCACGCCAATCGCACCGGCGCCCACGGAGGTTAGCGTCACCAAGGTGCCGATGGCTGCGCCAAACAACACGGGCAAGGCCCAATGGCGGGGTTGGGTGGCTTCAAACAAGTTTTCTTCGGCCAGTAGCACGGGGGCTTGCTTGCCACGAATTACCTTGTAGAGCATGGCGCTGGCGGTCAGCAGCAAGGCGATGCCAAGGGTGAGCGTCATCACTTTTTGCACGGCGGGGTCGGACGGCCCGATGTTGTGCAGCACCCACAGTGTGGCGGCGGAGGCGGGCAAGCTGCCAGCGCACAGCGACACCACCACGCGCCAAGGCACCAAACGCTGACGTGCAAAGCTGAATGTGCCGCCTGCTTTGGTGAAGGCCGCGAACAGCAAATCGGTGCCCACGGCCATGTAGGGCTTGACGCCAAAGAAGAAAATCAAAATGGGGGTCATGAGCGAGCCGCCGCCCACCCCCGTCAAGCCCACGACCAGACCTACGAAAAAACCAGCGAATACGAAACCAAAATCTTGCATGGCGTGAACTGTAGGTGTTCTTTATGCCAAAACAAACGATTTGTTTGTTCTACACATATGCCAGATCGGAATAAGGCGTTTTGCCTCTGGGGGTGGCGTAAGCAAAGCGCAGGGGCGGGTGAGATAAAGTCATGTGGATAATGCGGGTTTCGTCCTGTATTTTTTTCACTTTATCCAAACAAAGAATGAGACCGAGCAATGGCTGCTGAAAAATCCAAAATTGTTTACACCCTGACTGACGAAGCCCCCTTGTTGGCAACCGCTTCGTTTTTGCCAATCATTCGCACCTTTGCTGCACCTGCTGGCATTGACGTGGTGTCGAGCGATATCTCTGTGGCGACCCGTATCCTGGGTGAATTTGCAGACCTGTTGCCTGAAGCTCAGCGCGTTCCGCACAACTTGTCTGAGTTGGGCAAGCTGACTTTGAAGCCAGAAGCCAACATCATCAAGCTGCCGAACATCAGCGCATCGGTGGGCCAGTTGACCGCAGCGATCAAAGAGTTGCAGTCCAAAGGCTATGCCTTGCCTGACTATCCAGAGTCGCCAACGACCGACGAAGACAAAGCTATCAAAGCCCGCTATGCCAAGTGCATTGGCAGCTCGGTGAACCCCGTTTTGCGCGAAGGCAACTCTGACCGTCGTGCGCCACGCGCTGTGAAAGAGTTCGCACGCAAGAACCCACACAGCATGGCTGAATGGAGCCAAGCTTCACGCTCGCACGTGTCACACATGCACCACGGCGACTTCTACCACGGTGAAAAATCTTTGACTTTGGACAAAGCCCGTGACGTGAAGATGGAGCTCATCACCAAGAGCGGCAAAACCATCATCTTGAAGCCAAAGGTTTCTTTGCTCGACAAAGAAATCATCGACAGCATGTTCATGAGCAAAAAAGCGCTTGTCGAGTTCTACGAAAAAGAAATCGAAGACGCACACAAGACGGGCGTGATGTTCTCCTTGCACGTGAAAGCCACCATGATGAAGGTGTCTCACCCCATCGTGTTCGGCCACTGCGTGAAAATTTTCTACAAAGACGCGTTTGCCAAGCACGGCGCTTTGTTCGACGAATTGGGCGTGAACGTGAACAACGGCATGGCTGATCTGTACAACAAGATCGCCACCTTGCCTCAGTCCAAGCAAGACGAAATCAAGCGTGACCTGCACGCGTGCCACGAGCACCGCCCAGAATTGGCGATGGTGGATTCGGCCAAAGGCATCACCAACTTCCATTCGCCTAACGACATCATCGTGGACGCTTCCATGCCCGCCATGATCCGCAACGGCGGCAAGATGTGGGGCGCTGATGGCCGCTTGAAGGACGCCAAGGCCGTGATGCCTGAGTCGACTTTTGCCCGTATCTACCAAGAGATGATCAACTTCTGCAAGTGGCACGGCAACTTCGATCCCAAGACCATGGGCACTGTGCCCAACGTGGGTTTGATGGCGCAACAAGCCGAAGAATACGGTTCACACGACAAAACGTATGAAATTCAAGAAGACGGCGTGGCCAACATCACCGACTTGGCCACAGGCGAAGTCTTGTTGACACAAAACGTCGAAGAAGGCGACATCTGGCGCATGTGCCAGGTCAAAGACGCGGCCATCCGCGACTGGGTGAAGTTGGCTGTGACCCGCGCACGCAACTCTGGCATGCCTGCCATCTTCTGGTTGGACCCCTACCGTCCTCACGAGAACGAGTTGATCAAGAAGGTCGACCTGTACTTGAAAGACCACGACACCAAAGGCTTGCACATCGAGCATATGTCTCAAGTGCGCGCCATGCGCTTCACCTTGGAGCGCGTGAGCCGTGGCCTCGACACCATCTCGGTGACCGGCAACATCTTGCGTGACTACTTGACCGACTTGTTTCCCATCATGGAACTCGGCACCTCGGCCAAGATGTTGTCTATCGTGCCTTTGATGGCCGGTGGCGGCATGTACGAAACAGGCGCGGGAGGTTCTGCACCTAAGCACGTGCAACAGCTGGTGGAAGAAAACCACTTGCGTTGGGATTCATTGGGTGAGTTCTTGGCCTTGGCCGTGAGCTTCGAAGACATGGGTCTTAAAAATGGCAACGCCAAAGCCACCGTGTTGGCCAAGACCTTGGATGCAGCGACTGGCAAATTGTTGGACACCAACAAAAACCCATCGCCCAAAACTGGTCAGCTCGACAACCGTGGCAGCCAGTTCTACTTGGCCATGTACTGGGCCCAAGAGTTGGCAGCGCAAACCGACGACAAAGACTTGGCCGCCAAGTTCGCGCCTTTGGCGAAGAACTTGACCGACAACGAGAAAAAGATCGTGGACGAACTCAATAGCGTTCAAGGCAAGCCCGTGGACATCGGTGGTTACTACTTGCCAGATCCTAAGAAGCTCGAAGCCATCATGCGCCCAAGCGCGACGCTGAACGCCGCTTTGGCCAGCGTTTAAGCTTTACTCAGGCTCACGTCTCAAGCCGCATAGGTAGCAAGCTACCTCAAGCCCCCCAAGTCTTCAGGCTTGGGGGGCTTTTTGTTCGGCGTGAAGTTGCGTGCGGTGTGTTTGTGCCTGTGTGGCAATGGCCTCGCGTTGCTCAGGCGTGAGGCGGTTGAGGTTCTTCAGTTGCATCAACATGCGCGGGTTTTTGGCCAGCATATCGGCGTGGCGGTTGAGGTAATCCCAATACAACGTGGTGAAGGGGCAGGCTGTTTCGCCCGTTGATTCAGCTGGGTTAAAGCGGCAGCCTTTGCAATGGTTGCTCATGCGGTCTATGTATTTGCCACTGGCCACATAAGGCTTGCTGGCCATCAGGCCACCATCGGCAAACTGGCTCATGCCTAGTGTGTTGGGCAGCTCCACCCATTCCACCGCATCCACATACACGCCGAGGTACCACTGGTGCACTTGCTTGGGCGCCACGCCCAGCAGCAATGCGTATAGACCTGTGACCATCAAGCGTTGAATGTGGTGCGCATAGCCGTGTTGCAGAGTTTGCCCAATGGCGTCGCGCAAGCAAGCCATCTCGGTGTCGCCTGTCCAGTAAAACTCTGGCAGCGGCTCATGGGCTTGTTGGGCGTTGCCCTCAGCGTAGTCGGGCATGTGCGTCCAGTAAATGCCGCGCACGTATTCACGCCAGCCCAAAATTTGCCGCACAAAACCCTCCACCGCTTGCAGTGGCGCATGGCCTTTGTGAAAGGCGGCCTCTGCCGCAGCCAGGACTTCGCGTGGGTTGAGCAACTTCAAGTTCAAAGCACACGACAGGTGCGAGTGGTACAGCCACACGTCGCCTTCCCACATCGCGTCTTGGTACAAGCCAAAGCTAGGCAGTCGGTGCATGATGAATTCATCTAACGCCACCAGCGCTTGGGCCCGTGTGACGGGCCAACCAAACTGCGCGATGGAGCCGGGGTGGTGCGCCAGTCTGTCATTGACTAAACGCATCACGTCTTCGGTGATGGCGTCGGGCGCCACACGTGTAGGAGCGGGCAGCAAGCCTGGGCCTTGTTTGCCAAAGCTGCCTCGGTTGTCGGCATCAAAGTTCCACTGGCCGTCAATCGGTTTTTTGCCTTCCATCAAGATGCCATTTTTCTGGCGCAGTTCGCGGTAGAAATATTCCAAACGCAACTGCTTGCGGTCTTTGGCATGGGCTGCGAAGTCGCGCACGGTGCTGAAGAAATGTGTGTCGTCTTTGATCTCTAGCGGCAAGTCGTGTTGTTGGGCTACAGCGCGCAGGCTTTGCAACACACGCCAGTCGCCGGGTGCGGTCATCACCAGCTGCTGAGGCTGCACTTTCGCAATGGCCTTGTTCAGTTCACCGGCCAAGGTGCCCGTGTTGTCTGCGTCGTCAAGCTGGCTGTACACCAGCGGCCAACCGCGTGCTTGCAGCTGTACGGCGAAATGCCGCATAGCGCTCAAAAAAACTGTGGTGCGTTGTTTGGATGAGGGAATGTGTGTGGACTCTTCCAAGACCTCGGCCATCCACAGTGTGTCGTGCGCAGGGTCAACGTCGCTCAGGGCGGAGGCGTCTTCGTCGAGCTGATCGCCCAAGATGAGGATGAGGCGTTTGCGTGGGGTGGTCATGTGTGGGCTTTTAAAAATCAAAACCAAGTTGCGCTTTGGCAGCTTGGGTGTTGTCGGCAGACGCTCGTGTCGATGGCGTTGAACCTGCACGAGCGCCTGTCCGAGTACCCCAGTTTTTACGCGAGGCGTGTTTGTCGACCACCGCTTTTTTAGCCGCTTTGACTTCGTCCGTTTGACGTCGGCTGTGCAGCAGTTGTTTGGCCTCGCGCGTGGCTTGTGCCAAGTTGACCACGGGTTTGGGCAACGCACTGGCCATACCGCTGCCCACAAAGACACCGAGGTGCACTTGCATGGTGTGCGGCATGAGCCATGGCTCAAACAGCCAAGTTTCGGGCACTTGGCGCAGTGCGGGCAGCCACTGACGAACAAAGCGGCCATGTGGGTCATGGTCTTGTGCTTGTTTGATCGGGTTGTACACGCGGGTGGTGTTGATGCCCGTTGTGCCTGATTGCATTTGCAGCTGGCTCCAGTGGATGCCCGGTTCGTAGTCTAAAAATTGCGTGGCCAGCCATTCGCCCACGGGGCGCCAGTGCAGCCACAGCGGGTAGGCTGCCACTGACACCAGCATGGCGCGCATGCGAAAGTTCAGCCAGCCCGTTTCTCGCAACATGGTCACACACGCGTCCACCATGGGCCAACCGGTGCGAGCGGCTTTGAGGGCTTTGAAATGTTCTTCGTTGAAATCGTGTTCGCGCAAACCGTCGTAGCCACGGTGCATGTTTTGCCATTCGATGGCGGGTTCGCTCTCGAGCTTTTGAATGAAGTGACAGTGCCAATACAAACGGCTGATGAATCCCGTCAGTCCTGCTCGGTGACGGCTGGCACTGGGTGGCAACTGGGCGATGTGCGCCCGCGTGTGCTGCACCACCTCGCGCATGCTGATGCAGCCCCAAGCCAAATAGGCCGACAAGCGCGAGCACGCATCGGGTGCGGACAGTGGCGACGAAATGCCCCCGCGATAGCCCAAGCTGCGTGCATGCAAAAAGCTGTGTAAGGTGACCAATGCCAGGGGGCGGCCACCGCGTTGGCGCAAGGGTGGGTTGTGTTGCAGATGCGCGGGGGCTTGCATTTGCGAAGGTGTGCACCATGCATGGTTTTCAGTCGGCCGCCAAAACTGCAACTCGCCCACATCTTGCAAGGGCTCAGCCATGTGCCGCTCCCATGCAGGCTGCCACAGGTTGCGACTTCTTAGCCTGCGGACCACGCCAAACTGCGGGTACTCGTGCCAACCCACGTCGTGCGCTTGGCACCATGCGTTCACCCTCAGGTCACGTGCGTAGGTGAAGCCGTTGCCAGTTTCTTGGTGTGCATGCAGTTGGCGAAAAGGGGCTTTTTGCCAAATACGGCTCAGCACGTCAGGCAGTTCGCCAGTGTGAACCTCGACGCAGCCGCCTTGCAAACGCAGCGCGTCATCGAGGGCTTGCAGGGATTCGCGCACAAACTCAAAGTGTTGCAAGGCCGCATCGGGCTGCAACCACAGCTCAGGCTCCACCACATAAATGCAGCGCACAGGCCCCTGTTGCGCCGCTTGAGCCAAGGCCGCGTGGTCTTGCCAGCGCAGATCACGTTTGAACCAAACCAGCCCGTAACTCATTGGGGCGTGGCCGATTTGTTGGAGCGGCAAGCGTCTGAGCAGTACAACACTTGCGCCCAGTTTTTGGCCCAAGCCTTGCGCCACGTCATGTCACGCCCGCAGGTTTTGCAGGGCTTGCTGGGCAGGCTTTGCTTGTTACCTTTGAAGCTTTGTTTTTGTGGCATGGGGTGGTTCTTCCATCTCGTAGGCGTCGGCCACGTAGGCCGGGCCCTTCATCAACATCACAATCACGCAGCCAATGGCCAGCGTCAGCATCAGTGTCCAGTGCAGCATGACCACGCCGAGCATCACATAAAAAAACTGCTCCACTGCACGTGCGTTTTGTGCAGCGGGGTCGAGCCCGTCCAGCACATACGCGCCGGCACTGGCCAGCAGCGGCAGAGCCGTTCCCACAGCAAAAATGATGTGCAACTTTTGCCAAATTCGCCACTCCAGGCCTGCAGGTGAGCGTTGAAAGCCGTCGAGTTTTTTGAGGTACTTCATGGGGTGGTGCTCAACAGGTCGATGGCTTGGGCGAGGGTGACATCTTTGTGCGTCAGGCCCGCCACATCATGGGTCCAAATGCGCACCTGCAGGTGCGTGTAGCTCGACAGCACCTCGGGGTGGTGGTCTTGGGCTTGGGCGAGTTGGGCGATGTGGTTGAAGCGTGTCACCGCCGCCTCGAAGCTGGGCAGCGTCCAGCTTTTGGACAGGCAGGGCGTGTGGTGCTGTGGGTGGGTGTCTAGCGTCCACCCCGAGAGAGCGGCCATCGCCAGTTGCACGTCTGTGGGTTCAATTTTGCGCAGGGTGTTGAGCGTGTGGGCATCTACCGACACGCGCACCCCTAGCTCTCCCGAGCTTTGGCGCACGGGTGACTTGCGCAAGCCAATGTCCAGAGCCTCGATGTCGGGGTAGGCCGCACATGCATGGACGATGCGCGTGATGAGGCGCTCTTGTGTTTCGTAGTGGCCATCGGCGGCGAGGCGATCGATCTCGGCCACCAAGGGGTCGTAGTCAAACACATGGGACATGCCGTCTTGCGCGATCAACACCAACGCGGGCGACAGCCACAGCGTGAGGTCAAGCACATGGGCATCGGGCACCACATCAAGTGGGCCGTAGGTGCCAATGTGTGTGTTCAGGCGCAAATCGCGCAGCTCGACGCAAGCTTGGCGGGAGTTTGGAAGTTGCGCGTTCATGGCGCAGCCACCTCCACCATGATTTCGTTACGCCTGAACATGGGCAGCGTCCAGGGCGGGTCATAGCGCGACAGCTGGGGCGTACCCACCACCTTCAACGACTGTTGCTTGGCCCAAGCCAATGTCTCGTCGGTTTTTTCTTGCACCCGTGCCACGGTGTTGAAGCCCGAGTAGCGATGGACCACGACGTATTTGCTCGGCAGCTCGTGCAGGGTCACGGCGCTGTTGTTGGGCTTCGGGATATTGGCCAAGGTGTATTGGCTGGGCATCACAAAGTGAACGCGCCATTGCTGAGCGCTGTCCAATTGCGGCTCTACGGTCACTGGCGCTGTCATGGCAATCTTGGCGGCTTGATTGGCGCTTGGTTCAGAACCAGCCGCCATGTTGTTGCCAAAGATGAAATCGGCAATCAAGCGAAAGCCCTTGTTGGATGCCGCATCCATGTCGCCCTCGACGATGGTTTGGGCAATCAAGACGGGCGCGTAATGGCGCAGCTCAAAGGGGGCTTGCGACATGCGCACGTCGTAGCGGGGTTCTTCAATCGCCATGGCCGACTCCATTCCTAAAAACCCGACCAGCACAGCGAGGAGGGTGTGTGTGTTCAAGCGCATGACTGCAATTGCTCCAGCGTGACAAATTCAAGCGCTTTGGCGTGCGTGCATTCCAGCACCACAGGCGGGGCCACGCCGGCCTCAAAAGCTTCTTGCCAGCGGCGGGCGCACAAGCACCAGCGGTCACCGGCTTTGAGGCCCGCAAAGCGGTGTTCGTGGCGCGGGGTGATTAGGTCGTTGCCCCGTTGCAGCGAGAAATCTAAAAACGCTTGCGTGACTTTGGCGCACACCACGTGGCTGCCTTGGTCGTGTGCGTCGGTGTGGCAGCAACCGTCGCGGTAGTAGCCCGTGAGCGGGTCGTAAGAGCAGGGCACCAGAGCAGTGCCTATAACGTTGCGTGCTTCGCGGGTCATGGTCGGTCTTTCGTTCGGTCGGTCTATCTATCTATGGTTGGATCTGTCGTTGAGCCTATTGCCAGAGTTCGCGGTAAGTGCGGTCTGCATCGTAGTCGTGGGCTTGCTTGTCTGG
>CANBWY010000028.1 GCA_947373245.1 Comamonadaceae bacterium | reverse complement strand
CGGTGGAGGGTTGAGCGATGGGTGAACTGAATATGTGGACGGTGATGTGGAGTGTTTATCTGACTTTAAGTTGGATGATTCTTCATGCGTTCTGGATAGGCGCTGCTCTGTATGGTTTGCGCTTGTGGCGACGTATGCAGCGCGAGTTGACCGAGCAAGCGCCAGTTGAAGCAGAGCAACGCAAAGCAGTGCAGCGCCGCTACCTCAAGCGGTTTTTAGTGGTGGCTTGCCTGTGGTACGTGGCTGGGACTGTGTGGTTCTATTACAAAGATGCGCAGGCACGGCAAAGTGCTTACAGCTGCGACAAAAGCGTATCTACTGAAGATGGGGGTGCGTACATTGGCGAAGAGTGTGCACTTCTTAGACAGCCTTGGTCTAACGCGGAAGGAACTGCTGGGGTTTATCGCGGTTTTTCAGCCTTGGTGCGAATCTATTCAGCAAAAACAGGCGAGTTGCTGGCTGAAGGATTTGTTGCTAATCCTGAGGGGGCATTGCACTGGGAGAGGGATAACGTGTGGATTCATGGTTCCGATACTGGGGGCGAGTCTGGACTCATGTTTGAACTTCCCCCTAGTCGCTGGCAGCAGTTCAAAGCGAAGTTGCCATGAAGTGCTTGAGGTGGTGACTCCGTGTGTATCCGTCAGAGTCCTCAGCTCCGAGTCTGTATTTGACTTTGCGACTGAGACTGCGTGGATGCATTCGCCGCCAACTCAGACGCCGGCTGCACTGTCACGCCGACTTCCAGTGTGTGGCTGGCTCCGCCGTGAATCACGCCACGCACGGGCGACACATCGGCGTAGTCGCGGCCCATGGCCAAGGTCACGTAATCAACCCCCGGTGAGCTCAAGCCCCAGCGGTTGTTGGTGGGGTCTAGGTCAAACCATTGGCCATGCGTGGCCAAGGCGCCGGTCTTGGCCGTTTCTGCGGCATCGGCCAAAGCGTCTGGCACATACACCGACACCCAAGCGTGCGAGGCGTCGCTGCCAATCAGACGGGTTTGGCCCTCTGCCACTTCGGTCACCAAATAGCCGCTCACATAGCGGGCGGCCAAGCCTTGCGTGCGCAAGCAGCCAATAAGGATGTGGGCGAAGTCTTGGCAGACGCCTTTGCGGTGTTTGAGAGCCACGAGCGCAGGCGTGTTGATGTCAGTACTGGCCGTCTCGTAGGTGAATTCTTGGTGAATTCGCGTCATCAAATCACACGCGGCCATCAACACGGGCCGCGCGGGGGTGAAGCTGGCACGCGCGTATTCGGCAAAGTCGGGATGCGGTTGCACATAGGGCGAGGCAAAGACAAATTCGGTGGCCGCATCCCACGCTGCACCTGAGTGGTAGACAAAATGTGCGCGCACGTTTTCCCAGGCAGGCGTGGTCTGTGCCTGCTCGGGTGGGTAGGGCATGAAGTGGGTTTCCACGTTGCTCTTGGCCGTGATGCTCAAGGTGTCGTGGACCACGGGCAGTGAGAAGAAGGTGCGGTTGTTGCCAAACACATCCACATGTGTGCTGGTCACGTCGGGCGTGGGCGTGATGTGCAACTCAGCGTGTTGCACAGTTTGGGCGGCATCGCTGCGTGGCAGCAAATGCGCCATGTGCTGCGCGGTGTTGACCTGCGGCACATAGTGGTAAGTGGTGGTGTGGGTGATGTGCAGCAGCATGGTCAGGCGCCCACGCTGTCGGCGTGGTCAGTGTGGCTGAAGTAGCGCGCCGTGATGGCGTCTGAGACCTGCCACGCGGCTTGCATGCAAGCGCTCAGGCAGCGACGCAACTCGGGCGTGTGGCCTGCGTCGTCAAGCTGGCAAAGCAGTTCGAGCTGGGTTTGCTTGAGGTCGGGCACAAGCCGCGCCAGTGCATCGGGTTCTCCCATGGGCGTGTCGGCTAGCTTGGACAAGCGTCCGCGCAAGGTGCGCGCCACCCACGCAAGTGAGCGGGGGTTGTCGTTGTCTTGCACCAACAACTCAATGAGGGGCGGCAGTTCTCGGCTTTGTTGGTACTGGGCTTGGAAGGTGATGGTGCTGTCAAACAAGGCCAGTAAGGCGCTGTAGTGCGAGCTGTTTTCGTCGGCGGCGAGGGTATCGTCGCCCAAGTTTTCAAAGGCACCCACTTCCACCGCCAAGTCCAAGGCCGATGACAAAAATCCCAAGCGTTCCACGTGGCGGCCAATGCTGAGCAACTGCCAGCCGTCGTCGCGTGTCATGCGGTCGGTTTGCGCACCGGTGATGGCGGCCAAGGCCGAGCTGGCCGCGTCGAGAGCCTGCAAGGCTTGCACGGCCGAGAACCCATGCTTTGAATCGGTCTGCGCGCAATCCGCACTGAACTGTTCCACGCAATGCACGATGGCGTTCCAGTGCTCGGGCGACAAGCGCTCGCGCAATGAAGAGGCGGCTTGGTGCAAGGCCCGCAAGTTGTAGCCCACGCTGGTGCTGTGGTCGTCTTGGTCCAAGCAGGCGATGAGCGTGCGTTCAAACACACGTCGACGTGCACCCATGCTGGGCGTGGATTGGGCTTTGTCTTCGCCTGCTGCGTGAGCGGACGGCACGCCTGCTGGCAACAAACCTTGGCGCTGCGTGAGCAGTTGTAACCAAGCCCAAAGGCTGCGCGAGGCGGGGTCTTCGCCGTTCAAGGCTTCGATGCACAGGCGCACCAAGCGCACCATGTTTTCGCTGCGTTCGGTATAGCGGCCTAGCCAATACAAGTTTTCAGCTGCGCGGCTGGTGACCATGCGTTGGCGATGCGTGAAGGTGGAGGCCGCGTTGTGCTTGGGCAGCAAGCTGCTGCGGTCCACCGCGGCTTGCGTTTGCACCCACACATCGGCGCTGCTGCCACCGCGTTGCATGGAGGCAATTTGTGCATTCGGCGCAGCAATGCGTGCCAAGCCACCGGGCAAGACGCGCCAAGAATCGGCACCGTCACGCAAGGCAAACACGCGCAGCATGACAGAGCGTTGCACCACGCCTTCGGTCGCGTTTTTCCAGGTGGGCATTTGCGACAGCGGTACATAGGCTTGCAAGCTGTAGCGGTCGGGCTGGCGCGTGATGCGTCCCACCCATTCATCGCGTTGCGCCTGTGTGAGGGTGCGCCCCAGCACCGCGTCAAAACTGCCGTGCATGGCCGAGCCGGGGTAGGTGGGCTTGATGGCCATGTGTTCGAGTTGCGGCAGCACCGAGGCCAAGGCTGCGTGTTCACCGCACCACCACGTGTCGAGCGCGGGTAGTTGCAGTTTTTCGCCCAACAGTTTTTCGCTCAGTGCGGGCAAAAAGCCCAGTAAAGCGGGCGACTCCAAAAATGCCGAACCCGGTGCATTGGCCACCACCACGTTGCCTGCCCGCACGGCTTGCAACAAACCCGGGATGCCGAGCGTGGAGTCGGCGCGCAATTCCAGCGGGTCTAAGAACTCATCGTCCAAGCGCTTGAGCAGCACATGCACGGGTTCTAAGCCGCGCAGGGTGCGCAGGTACACGCACTCGTCGCGTACGGTGAGGTCGCTGCCTTCCACCAAAGTGAGGCCCAAGTAACGCGCAAGGTAGGCGTGCTCGAAATAGGTTTCGTTGTAAGGCCCAGGTGTGAGCAAGGCCACATGCGCGTTGTTGCCCGCAGGGCTGTGCGCTTTGAGTGACTCCACCCAAAGCCGATAGGTGGCGGCCAAGCGCTGGATGTTCATGGTTTCAAAGGCTTGCGGGAACTGGCGCGAGATGAGCAAGCGGTTTTCCAGCAAATAGCCCAAGCCTGAGGGTGCTTGCGTGCGTTGCGACACCACGGCCCAGTTGCCGTCGGGCCCGCGCGCCAAGTCAAATGCGGCGATGTGCAAGTGTGTGCCGCCCACTGGCGCCACACCGTGCATGGCACGCAAGTAGCCGGGGTGGCCTTGCACCAAGGCAGGGGGAATCATGGCTTCGCGAATCAGCTGCTGTGGGCCATACACATCGGCCATCACGCGCTCTAGCAGGCGTGCGCGTTGCTTCACGCCGCTTTCAATCTGTTGCCAGCTGTCGGGTGTGAGGATGAGCGGGAACAGGTCCAGCGCCCAAGGCCGCTGCGGTCCACCTTGGCTGGCATACACGTTGTAGGTGATGCCGTTGTCGCGCACCTGGCGGGCGAGGGTTTGGGTGCGTCGGTCTAAATCATCTAGTCCTGTAGTGCCAAGTTGGTCGAAGAAAGTGTGCCAAGCGGGGCTTATTTCGGGTTTGGCTTGCTGGGTGTCTTCGGGCTCGGTCAGTGGCGGCATGGGCAGCATGGGCGCAAGTGCAGCCATGCCTGAGGACTGTGACTGCGTTTGCGTTTGCACAGAAGCTTGAGAAGTCTGAGCCGATGGAGGTACACGCGCTGGCGCACACTTGCCTTGCAGTTCGTCGAAATGCCCGCTGTCGGCGGGGTGTGCAAGACCCTTCACCACGTCGACCAAACGCGTTGAAGCAACAGAACCAGCGGGCAGTGAGGATGGCTTTTGCACAGTGGGCGCATTGTCTCACCGCCTCGCTTCAGTGGCATGTGGAGCCTACGTACGACGCAGGTCCAACGTGAACGGGAACTCTTTGCTGGCAGGCACCCCCACGGTGGCTTGCGGCACATCCAATTTGCCCGGCGTGTGGCCCAGCGGGAAGAAGCGCGACAAGCGGCGACTCTCAGCCTCGTAGGCGTTGACGGGGAAGCTGTCGTAGTTGCGTCCGCCCGGGTGAGCGACGTGGTACTGGCAGCCGCCCACCGAGCGTTTCATCCAGGTGTCCACAATGTCAAAGGTCAGTGGCACATGCACGCCAATGGTGGGGTGCAGGGCCGACGACGGTGCCCATGCGCGGTAGCGCACACCGGCCACGTATTCGCCCACGGTGCCCGTGGGTTGCAAAGGCAAGGGGCGGCCGTTGACGGTGATGGTGTGGCGGCTGGGGTTGAGCCCACTGACATGCACCTCGATGCGTTCGAGCGACGAATCCACATAGCGCACAGTGCCGCCACTGGAGCCTTCTTCGCCCATGACGTGCCAAGGCTCTAGCGCATTGCGCAGTGTGAGGTTGATGCCCAGCGTTTGCATGTCGCCTACACGTGGGAAGCGGAACTCGAAGTGCGGTGCAAACCAAGCGGGGTCGAACTGAAACCCGCAGTCGCCCAACTCGGTGAGCACATCGTCAAAGTCGGCCTTGACGAAGTGTGGCAAGAGGAAGCGGTCGTGCAGCTCGGTGCCCCAGCGCGTGGCGGGCGCTTGGTAGGGTGTTTCCCAGAACCGCGCGACCAAGGCGCGCAGCAAGAGCTGCTGCACGATGCTCATGCGGGCATGGGGCGGCATCTCGAAAGCACGCAACTCCAACAAGCCCAAACGACCCGTGGACGAGTCGGGTGAGTAGAGTTTGTCAATACAGAACTCGCTGCGGTGGGTGTTGCCGGTGACGTCGATCAGCAAGTTGCGCAAGGTGCGGTCCACGATCCACGGAGGCATGTCTGCACCATAGGTTTCGCGGTTGCGGTTGATCTCGGCCAGCGCAATTTCCAGCTCGTAAATTTGGTCATTGCGGGCTTCGTCCACACGCGGCGCTTGGCTGGTGGGGCCGATGAACATGCCGCTGAACAAATAGCTCAAGCTGGGGTGGTTGTGCCAATACAAAATGAGCGAGGCCAGCAGCTCAGGCTTGCGCAAGAACGGACTGTCTGTGGGCGTGGCGCCACCCATGACCACATGGTTGCCGCCCCCGGTACCGGTGTGGCGGCCATCGGTCATGAACTTTTCGGCAGACAGGCGCGACTCAAACGCGGTTTGGTACAAAAACTCGGTGTGGTCGACGATTTCCAGCCAGTTGTGGGCGGGGTGAATGTTGACCTCGATCACGCCCGGATCGGGGGTGACTTGCAGCACTTTGAGGCGCACGTCGCGGGGTGGCCCATAGCCTTCGAGCACGATGCGCAGGCCCAACTCTTCGGTTGTGGCTTCGATGGCGCTGAGCAACTCCAAATAGTCTTCCAACTTGCCCAAAGGCGGCATGAAAACATAGATCACGCCTTGTGGATTTTCCATCGCTTTGAGTTCAACCGAGGGACCGTTGGCGCGTGACGGGTCGCGCACTTCCACGCAAATGGCCGTGCGGGTAATCCAATGGGCCGATTCGTGTTTGTCGGGCAAGGGGTGTCCCACTTCCGGAATGCCATCGACTGAGCCTGCTTGCAAGCCCACGGTGCCGCCTTCGGCAAAGCCGCCGCCCGTGATGTGCGGGTTGACATGTGCATGGAAGTGGGTGTGGCGTGCATGGTGCGAGTACTGCGCTTTGAGCGCCGCCGCATGGGGCAGGGGCTGGCGCTCAGCAAAGTGGTCTTGCTCAATTGCGTAGGGGTAGTCGGCTTGGCTGACCCAAGGCAACGAGTCCAAGGGCAGGCGCAAGCCCATGGGTGAGTCGCCGGGCACAAGGTACATGCGTTCATCGCGCAGAAACCACGGGCCGGTGGTCCAGCGCGGACCGCTTTCCACTTCACTCGCCTTGAGGGGGAGCACATAGCCCACGGTTTTCTCTAAGCCTTGGCTGAACACCCGGCGCAGGCGCACACGCTCCATTTCGTCGTCTAGCTTGGATTCAAAGGGGTCCACGTTGACGGGTAAACGGCGCTCGCGCCACAGGTAGTACCACGTGTCCTCATAGCCCGGTGTGATGTATTGGTCATCCAGCCCCAGCTTATGTGCCAAGGTTTGGGTGAAACGTTGTGCGTCCTCGCTGGTGTAGTGGCTGGGCACGCGCTCATCGGCAAACAAGTCTGGGTTGTGCCAGCAAGGATGGCCGTCGGTGCGCCAGTAAATGCCCAAGGCCCAGCGCGGCAGCTGTTCACCCGGATACCACTTGCCTTGGCCGAAATGCAAGAAACCGCCGTCACCGTATTCCGCACGGAGTTTGTGCACCAATCCCGTGGCAAAGCCGCGTTTGGTGGGGCCCAGAGCATCGGTGTTCCATTCTGGTGCGTCGCGGTCATTCACGGCCACAAAGGTGGGCTCGCCGCCCATGGTCAGGCGCACGTCGCCCTCATCGAGTCGGCGGTCTACCTCGTCGCCCAAGGCCAGCACCTCCATCCACTGTTCGTCCGTGTAGGGCTTGGTCACGCGGGGGGATTCCAGCACGCGGGTGACTTTCATCTCGTGGCCGAACTCGACTTCGGCTTCGTCCACCAAGCCTTCAATCGGTGCAGCGCTGGAGGGTTGGGGGGTGCACGCCAGCGGAATGTGGCCTTCGCCAGCCAACAAGCCAGATGTCGGGTCTAAACCAATCCAGCCGGCACCCGGCAGGTACACCTCGCACCATGCGTGCAAGTCAGTGAAGTCCACCTCGGTACCGCTGGGTCCGTCAAGCGACTTGACATCAGGGGCGAGTTGAATCAAATAGCCAGACACAAACCGTGCGGCCAAGCCGCAGTGGCGCAGCAATTGCACCAGCAACCATGCCGAATCGCGGCAGGAGCCGCTGCGCAGGGTGAGCGTTTCTTCCGAGGTCTGAACGCCAGGCTCCATGCGGATGGTGTAGGCAATGTCTTGGTGCAGCTTTTGGTTGATTTCGACCAAAAAGTCGATGGTGCGAATGGGCTCGCGCTTCAAGGCTTTGAAGTCAATGGATTTGAAGTAATGCTTGAAATTGGGTGTGAGGCGATGCGTCACCAAATACGGTGCCAGCTCCAAGGCAGAGGCCACGCCGTAGGCAAACGGGAACTTTTCCGCGTGTGGCTCTAGGAAAAAGTCGAAGGGGTTGTAGACCGCCATCTCCACCACCAAGTCCACCGTGACTTTAAATTCGGTGGTTTTTTCATGGAACACCAAGCGCGCTTGGTAATTAGAGAAGGGGTCTTGTTGCCAGTTAACGAAGTGTTCGGGCTCGACTTTGAGCGAGTACGAAATGACGTTGCTGCGGCAATGGGGGGCCGGACGCAGGCGAATGACCTGGGGTCCTAACTCAACCAAGCGGTCGTAGCTGTAACGGGTGACGTGGTGGAGTGCAGCATGGATAGACATGTCTTAGTTTAAGCAAAACACGCGCCACACTTTGTGCGCCAAAGCGGTGCGAATTTCTGCTCAAGTTATGCGCCGCACTGTCGATGCAGTGAACAAGCCTGTTCTTACTTTGGTCCCACCATGCGTTTACCCCGTTTTTCTGTCGTCGCTTTCGTGCTTGTCAGCCTTACGGCTGGGGTGGGCCCCGCTTGTGCCGAGTGGAGCGAACTGGTCAAGCAAGAGGAGGCGGCCTACTATTTCGACAAAGACGCGGTCATGCCCGTGCATGTGTCGCGCTACGCCTGGGTGCTGACCGATTTGCCCAAAGCGGACAAAACGCCCACGGGCGAGAACTACAAGTCCATGATGGTGCGCGTGCGCATGTATTGCAAGACCGACATGGTGGTACGCCTGTCAGTCAGCTACTTTGACCAGCAAATGGGCAAGGGCAAAGAGGTCGCCGCGGATGACGTGCAAGAGTGGCGCCCACGCGAAACCCCGATTCGCCCTAACACCTACATGGCGGCACTCAAGAAAGAAGTGTGCGCAGCGCCCAAGGCCGCTAGCTAACTTGTGAGTTGGCGTAGCCCCAAGGCCGCTGTGTTGCGCGGACCATGGGGTTATGTTTTCTTTCATCACCCCATGGGCGCTGGGCTGGATCGTTGGTACGGCCGTGCAACTGCAACAAGCCGAGCTGTGGCGTTTCGAGTTTTATGCGGGCTTGGGGTTTGTCGCATTGGCGGCGTGGGCCCTTGCCACCCGTATTCACCGTGTCAGTAGCATCAGTCGCGTCAGCCTTGGATTTGCCTGCGCTTGTGTGTTGGCGTTTGCGCAAACCGGCCTCAGAGCCAGTCACTACCTTGCGCAGGCCTTGTCACCCCTACGTGAAGGCCAAAGCTTGCAGGTGGTGGGCCTTGTGGCCAATTTGCCCCAGCTCATGGAAGACAGTGCGCGTTTTAGGTTCGAGGTGGAATCGACGCGCGACGTCAACGGCACCCGCGTTGAGCTGCCGCCACAGTTGCTGCTGGGTTGGTACGGTCATCGTCTCAACAGCAGCGACGACACGCTGCAACCACCTCCCGCTGACTTGCGCCCGGGCGACCGATGGCAATTCACGGTGCGTCTCAAAGCGCCCCACGGTCACATCAACCCGCATGGCTTTGACTACGAGCTGTGGCTGTGGGAGCAGGGGCTGCACGCCACGGGGTATGTGCGACAAAGCGCAAAAGACCCGTCCCCGCGATGGCTGGGCGCCACATGGAAACACCCTGTAGAGCGGCTGCGTCAGCGGGTGCGCAGCGCCATCACCGCCCAGGTGCCCGAGCGCGCCGTGGCGGGCATCGTGGCGGCCTTGCTGGTGGGTGACCAAGCGGCGATTGAGCGTGCGGATTGGGATGTGTTTCGCGCCACGGGCGTGGCGCATCTGATGGCTATTTCGGGTTTGCACATCACGGGCTTGGCATGGTTGGCTGCTGTTTGCGCGGGTTGGTTGTGGCGGCGCAGCGACCTGGTGTGGCCGCGCAGGCCTTGGAGTTTGTGGTGGCCCGCGCCTTGGGCGGCGAGCGGCGTTGGCGTGTGCGTTGCATTGGCCTACGCGGTGTTCACGGGTTGGGGCGTGCCTGCGCAACGCACGGTGTGGATGTTGGCGCTGGTCACGCTGCTGCGATGGCGTGGCTTGCATTGGCCGTGGCCGCAGGTTTGGCTGAGCGTGTGCGCGGTGGTGCTGGCGCTAGACCCTTGGGCGTTCACACAGGCGGGGTTTTGGTTGAGCTTTGTGGCGGTCGGGGTGCTGTTTGCCTCGGGGCGTGAGCCGCAGCCGCTAGTGAAGAGCCGACGCTGGTGGTGGCTTCGGGCCTTGACAACGGCTTGGCATTCTGCGCGTGGCATGTGGCGCGAGCAGTGGTTGATGAGTGCGTGCTTGGCACCGCTGACTTTGCTGCTGTTCCACCAAGTGTCGCTGGTTGGTTTGTTCGCCAATTTGTTGGCGGTGCCTTGGGTGACGTTGGTGGTCACGCCACTGTGTTTGTTGGGGCTGGTGCTGCCGCTTGCGTGGGGTTTGGCAGCAGGGGCGTTGCAAGTTTTGGTGTGGGTGCTCAACGCGTGTGCGGAGGTGCCGTGGGCGCAATGGTCAGCGCCCGCTGCACCGTTGTGGGCATGCGCAGCAGCGCTGGTGGGCATGGGCGTGTGGGCCATGCGTGTGCCACTGTGGATGCGCTGCTTTGGCGTGGCCTTGGTGCTGCCCGTGCTCAGCTGGCAAACACCACGCCCAGCGCAGGGTACGTTTGAGTTGCTGGCCGCCGACATGGGGCAGGGCCATGCCGTGCTGCTGCGCACGGCCACGCACAGCTTGCTCTACGACACCGGGCCGCGTTATTCGGCGGAGACTGATGCCGGGCAACGCGTGCTCGTCCCACTTTTGCGCGCGTGGGGGGAGCGGCTAGACCGCCTCATCATCAGCCACCAAGACAGCGACCACAGCGGCGGCGCACCTGCGGTGATGGCCATGCAGCCACAGGCCGATGTATTGACCTCTATCCCGGCTGACCATGGCCTGCAAGCCTTGCACCCCATGCAGCGCTGTGAACGTGGGCAATCTTGGCTGTGGGACGGTGTGCGGTTTGAGGTGCTGCACCCGCGTGCGCAAGACTACGACCGCATGGCAAAGCCGAACGCGCTGAGTTGTGTGTTGCGGGTCACTTCGCCCCATGCATCGGCCTTGTTGGCGGGGGATATTGAGGCGCCACAAGAACAAGCGCTGGTGCACAGCGGACAAGCCTTGAACGCTGATTGGTTGCTGGTGCCACATCATGGCAGCGCTACGTCATCGACATCCGCATTTTTAGCCGCCGTGCAGCCCCGCATCGCCGTTGTGCAAGCGGGCTACCGCAACCGATTTGGCCATCCGAGGGCCGAGGTGCTGGCGCGCTACCAAGACTTGAGCGTGCAAGTGGTGCAAAGCCCCCGTTGCGGTGCATCGCAATGGCGCAGCGATCGCCCCAATGTGGTGCAGTGTGAGCGTCGTACGCAGCAGCGATACTGGCAACACCGCATTCCGTGAGTTGGCACTCAATTTGCGTAAGAAGGCCTAGGAGTTTCCAAGATGCACAAGTTTGATGAAATGTATGCCCAGCTGCCGTTTATCGACAGCGCTGTGCGCCCCCACTACCGCAGCTACTTGGACTGGCTCAAACGCCAAGATCCACAGACCATGCGTGACAGGCGCGAAGAGGCTGAGATGATTTTTCGTCGCGTCGGTATCACCTTCGCGGTCTACGGCGACAAAGATGAAGATGGGGCAGGCACCGAGCGCCTGATTCCGTTTGACCTGATTCCCCGCGTCATTCCGGCGCAAGAGTGGGCCGACATGCAAAAGGGCTTGGTGCAGCGCGTGAATGCCTTGAATATGTTCATTCACGATGTCTACCACGAGCAAGGCATTCTCAAAGCCGGCATCATTCCTAGTGAACAGGTGCTCAACAACGCCCAATACCGCCCCGAGATGCGTTGGGTTGATGTACCGCACAAGGTGTATTCGCAAATCAGCGGCATCGACATCGTGCGTGCGCCCGACTCCCAGGGCAACGGCGAGTACTACGTGCTCGAAGACAACTTGCGCGTGCCCAGCGGCGTGAGCTACATGCTGGAAGACCGCAAGATGATGATGCGACTCTTCCCCGAGTTGTTTAGCCAGCACCGCGTGGCCCCGGTGGCGCATTACCCCGACTTGTTGTTAGAAACTTTGCGTGCCAGCAGCCCGTCCACCACTGACGACCCCACGGTCGTGGTGCTGACCCCCGGCATGTACAACAGCGCCTACTTTGAACACGCCTTCATGGCGCAGCAAATGGGGGTGGAGTTGGTGGAAGGCCAAGACCTGTTTGTGAAAGACAACTTCGTCTACATGCGCACCACACGAGGCCCCAAGCGCGTGGACGTGATTTACCGCCGCGTGGACGACGACTTTCTTGACCCCAGCGTGTTCCGTTCAGGTTCCACGCTCGGCTGCGCCGGCTTGATGGATGCGTACCGCGCAGGCCATGTGAACATTTGCAACGCAGTGGGCACAGGCATTGCAGACGACAAATCCATCTACCCTTACGTGCCGCAAATGATTGAGTTCTATTTGGGCGAAAAACCTATTCTCAACAACGTGCCCACCTTCCAATGCCGCAAGAAAGATGACTTGGCCTACACCTTGGCCAACTTGGACAAGCTGGTGGTCAAAGAGGTGCACGGCGCAGGTGGCTACGGCATGTTGGTCGGGCCTGCCGCCACCAAGGCTGAGATTGAAGAGTTCCGCCAAGTGCTGCTGGCCAAGCCCGAAGGCTACATTTCTCAGCCCACGCTGAGCTTGTCGAGTTGCCCCACATATGTGGAAAGCGGCATCGCGCCACGCCACATCGACTTACGTCCCTTCGTGTTGAGCGGCAAAACCGTGCAAATGGTGCCCGGCGGCTTGACCCGCGTGGCACTGAAAGAAGGCTCACTGGTGGTGAACTCGTCCCAAGGCGGCGGCACCAAAGACACATGGATTCTTGAGGTTTAACAATGCTGAGCCGTACCGCCGATCACCTGTTTTGGATGTCCCGCTATACAGAGCGGGCCGAGAACACCGCACGCTTACTTGACGTGAACTACCAAACCTCGCTGCTGCCTCAGTCTGCCGAAGTGGCGCTGCTGGGCTGGGAAGGCTTGCTGTCCATCAGCGAGTTGCTGCCTGCTTACCAAGCGCGTCATGGCGAGATCACGCCCTTGCGCGTGATGGAGTTCATGGTCAAAGACGAGAACAACCCGTCTTCCATCATCTCGTGCCTGCGCGCTGCGCGCGAAAATGCCCGCGCCGTGCGCGGCAGCCTGACCACCGAAGTGTGGGAAACACAAAACCAAACTTGGTTGGAACTCAACCGAATCTTGAAAAGCGGACTGCTTGAGAGCGACCCCGGTGAGTTTTTTGAATGGGTCAAATTCCGCTCGCATCTCTCACGTGGTGTGACCGTGGGCACCATGCTGATGGACGAGGCCTTGCACTTCATGCGTTTGGGCACCTTCCTTGAACGCGCCGACAACACCGCACGCTTGGTGGATGTGAAGTTCCACGCCGTGCATGGCGACTTGTTTGCGGATGGCAGCGAGAAAAACCAGCAGCATGACTTCTACCACTGGAGCGCGATTTTGCGCAGCGTCTCGGGCTTTGAGATTTACCGCAAGGTCTACCGCGATGTGATTCATCCTGAGCGTGTGGCTGAGTTGCTGATTCTGCGTGCCGACATGCCGCGCTCGCTGCATGCATGTTTGAACGAAGTGGTCAACAACATCTCCATGGTGTCGGACGACCGTTCGTTGGAGAGCTATCGCCGCGCGGGCAAACTGTGTGCCGAGATGGAATTCAGCCGCATCGACGAAATTTTGGCCAACGGTCTGCACGCCTACCTCACCCAGTTCCTAGACCGGGTGAACGAAATTGGCGCGAGCATCAGCCGGGAGTTCTTGGTACCGAATTGAGGCACTGATTTTTTGCGGCCCGCCGCCTAGCTGTGGGATGATGCACAGCTTATGAATTTCAGCAAGCTCCAAGGCGAACGCCTATCCAAACGCATCATGCAATTGCGAGATTGTTCGCGCCGCGAAGCGGAACAATACATTGAGGCCGGCTTTGTCCGTGTCGATGGCGTGGTGGTGGAAGAGCCGCAGTTTCGGGTCGCGGCCCAATCCGTGACGGTGGATGCGCATGCCAGTTTGCTCAACCTCCAGTCGGTCACGCTCATTTTGAACAAACCCTCGGGCTGGACGGATGGTTTGGATACGCACGCGCCTGTGCGTTCGAAAGCACCCAGCAAAGACGCACGCAGTTTGCTCACGCCTGCTCAGCGCAGCAAGAACGACCGAAGTGGTGTGCGTTTGCTCAAGAGTCACTTCAACAAGCTCGACGCCAACGTGCCTTTGGAGTACGAAGCCAGCGGCTTGCTCGCCTTCACGCAAGACTTTCGCGTGCAACGCAAGTTGATGGAAGACATGGCATTCATTGAGCAAGAGCTGATGATCGATGTGCAGGGTGAGGTGCTACCCGACGCCTTGCGCCCCATTGAACGTGCACAGCGCGACGAGCGTTTGCGCTTGCCAGACTTCAAAATCAGCGTGGGTAGCGCCAACCCAGAGCGCAGCAAATTACGCTTGGCCGTGAAAGGTTCTCAGCTCGGTTTGGCGGTTTATCTGTGCGAATTGGCCGGGCTGAAAATATTGGCCTTGCGCCGCATTCGTTTAGGCCGTGTGAGTTTGGGAGATTTGGAAGAGGGCGCTTGGCGCTATCTGGCAGAAGGCGAGCGGTTCTAACCGGCGCGGGCTTGGGGTCTTAGTTTTTGACGTTTTCGCCGATGGCCGTGGGCGAGACACGGCGTGCGCCGGTGAAGCGGCGGTCCCAATAAGCTTGGCGCATGTCGTCCAGCCGCACTTGCTGGCCAGGTTTGGGCGAGTGGATGAACTTGTTGTCACCCACATAAATGCCCACGTGGCTGAAGGTCTGACGCATGGTGTTGAAGAACACCAAGTCGCCGGGTTTCAAATCTTGTTTGTCAATTTTCTCGGTGACGGCGGCTTGCTCACTGGCCCTGCGTGGCAACACCCGACCCACGGTTTGCTCGAACATGGAGCGGACAAAGCCACTGCAGTCAAAGCCGGTGACCGCGTTGGTGCCACCTCGACGGTAGGGCACACCCAGGAACCCCATGGCGTTGACCACCAAGTCCGATGCAGTGTCACCCACGGATTGACGCACTTGGTCCATCTGGGCGACGATGCCACGCTCGGCCAAGTAGCGTTCAATATCGTCTGCCGCATTGTTGGTCGGTGCCGCATGGGCACTGGCAACGCAGCAAAAGATGAGGAGGGCTTGTTTGAACATAACCGCCTATTGTAACGATCGTCGATACTCAGGGTTTTTCTCAAATATTTCGTAATTTGTATGTTGCTCGACGACCAAGAATCCCAACTCGTGCTGGTGGACTACCAAGCTCGCCTCATGCCCGTCATTTTTGAAGCTGATTTGGTACTGGCCAATGCCATGCGCTTGGCCCAAGCCGCGCATTGGATGGAGGTGCCGACTTATGGCACCGAACAAAACCCAGACAAATTGGGCCAAAACCCCGCTGAACTGCGCGCCTTGTGCCGTCGCACCTTGCCCAAAATGAGTTTCAGCGCTTGCCCCGATGGGTTGAGCGAGGTATTGCGTCCCGCTGCACGTGCGCCCTCGGGCAATGCCCGCAGCTTGCCCAAGCATTTGCAAAAAGCCGTGCCTCAAGAGCCGACGCGTCAGAGCATCGTCATTGCGGGCTGTGAGGCCCACATTTGTTTGCTACAAACGGCATTGGATTTGCTGGAAGAAGAATATGACGTGTGGGTCGTGACCGACGCCTGCGGTTCGCGCACCGAACGCAACCGCGACGCCGCCTTTGACCGTCTGGCCGGGGCAGGCGCTGAGCTGGTCACGACCGAGATGGTGTTGTTTGAATGGCTGCGCACGGCAGAGGCTGATCCGTTCACTGAAATTCAAGCCCTTGTCAAATAAAGGGTATTTACCCACACCAAAAGTCAGCTTGTTGCAAGTCCGTTCTTCTCATAATTATGAATTCAGTACAGATTCGTTTTTAGGAGAAGTAGATGGTTGCGTATGCAGAGTTTCACCGCCGTTCCATTGAGGACCGCGACGCTTTTTGGTCTGAGCAGGCCAAATTGGTGGACTGGGAGACCCAGCCGCAACAAATCTGCGATTACAGCAACCCACCTTTTGCCAAGTGGTTCGTGGGGGGCAAAACCAACCTGTGCCACAACGCGGTAGACCGTCACCTCCAAGACCGCGCTGACCAAGCCGCGTTGATCTTTGTGTCGACCGAAACTAACCAAGAGCACACCTACAGCTTTCGCGATTTGCACGCCGAAGTGCAGCGCATGGCCGCGATTTTGAAAGACTTGGGCGTTGTCAAAGGCGACCGTGTCTTGATCTACATGCCCATGATTGCAGAGGCGGCGTTTGCCATGTTGGCTTGTGCACGGTTGGGCGCCATCCATTCCGTGGTGTTCGGCGGCTTTGCATCGCACTCGCTGGCGACGCGCATTGAAGATGCGTCCCCCAAAGTCATCATCAGCGCTGACGCAGGTTCACGCGGCGGCAAAGGCGTGCCCTACAAACCCTTGCTAGACGAAGCCATCCAGTTGTCGGCACACAAGCCCGCCAACGTGATCATGGTGGACCGCAAATTGGCGGCTTTCACCCCCGTGGCTGGCCGCGATGTCGATTACGCCACCGAGCGCACCAAGCACATGGACACGCAAGTGCCTTGCGAGTGGGTCGAATCTACCCACCCCAGCTACACGTTGTACACATCAGGCACGACCGGCAAGCCCAAAGGCGTGCAACGCGACACCGGCGGTTACACCGTGGCTTTGGCGGCCAGCATTCCTCACATCTACCAAGGCAAGCCCGGTGGCACCTTCTTTTGTACCAGCGACATCGGCTGGGTGGTGGGGCACAGCTACATCATTTACGGCCCATTGATCGGCGGCATGGCCACCATCATGTACGAAGGTTTGCCGATTCGCCCCGACGGTGGCATCTGGTGGAGCTTGGTCGAGAAATACAAAGTCAACGTCATGTTCAGCGCGCCTACGGCGATTCGTGTGCTCAAGAAACAAGACCCGGCGTTGCTGTCCAAGTACGACTTGTCCAGCTTGCAAGCCTTGTTCTTGGCTGGCGAACCGCTCGATGAGCCCACCGCCAAATGGATTTCTGAAGGGTTGAATGGCAAACCGATCATTGACAACTACTGGCAAACCGAAACTGGCTGGCCAATTTTGACCATCTGTAATGGCGTGGAAAAAGCCCAGAGCAAGTTTGGTTCACCCGGCAAAGCGGTGTACGGCTACAACGTCAAGTTGGTCGACGATCAAACCGGCGAGGAGCTCACAGGCGCTAACCAAAAAGGCGTGTTGACCATCGAAGGCCCATTGCCACCGGGCAATTTGCAAACCATTTGGGGCGACGACAAGCGTTTTGTCAGCACCTACTGGAACACCGTCCCCAACAAGCTCGTTTACAACACCTTCGATTGGGCTGTGCGCGACGAAGACGGCTATTACTTCATCTTGGGCCGTACCGATGACGTGATCAACGTGGCTGGTCACCGCTTGGGTACCCGCGAAATTGAAGAGAGCATCTCTAGCCACCCCAATGTGGCTGAGGTGGCGGTGGTCGGTGTGGCCGATCAGCTCAAGGGTCAAGTGGCCATGGCGTTTGCCATCGCGAAAGACACCTCGGGCTTGACCGATGACGCAGCCCGCAAGGCGTTGGAGGCCGAAGTCATGAAGGTGGTGGATTCGCAATTGGGTGCTGTGGCCCGTCCATCCCGTGTGATTTTTGTGTCCGCTTTACCCAAGACACGCAGCGGCAAATTGTTGCGCCGTGCCATCCAAGCCGTGGCTGAAGGCCGCGATCCAGGTGACTTGACCACCATGGACGACCCAGCTGCCTTGCAGCAAATCAAGGACCAAATCGTCTAAACAGGGCGCGTACGGCTGAGTTTCGGTGGCACAATCTTGGATGTTACTTGGGTCAATTCTGATCAAAGTCGCATCCGCTAACCGGTCCAGCCGTGTCGCGGAGGTTTTTTTCCAACCAACTAATGTTTCCTGCAGGGGAACGGAGGTCAGCGCAAATGAGTGAGACGTCGATTTATCAAGCCTATTCAGGCAACACCCATCTCTTCGGGGGCAACACCCCTTACGTCGAAGAGATGTACGAAAACTATCTGGCCAACCCCGGTAGCGTGCCCGATTCGTGGCGCGAGTACTTCGACGCGCTTCAGCATGTGCCTGCAGTCGATGGCTCGAACGCCAAAGACGTGCCTCATTTGCCTGTCATCAACGCTTTTGCCGAACGCGCCAAAGCCGGCGGCACCAAAGTGGTCATGGCCAGCGAAAACGTTGAAATGGGTCGCAAGCGCACCGCTGTGCAGCAACTCATCGCCGCCTACCGCAACGTGGGCCAACGCTGGGCTGATCTCGATCCCCTCAAGCGCACCGAACGCGCCAATATTCCTGACCTCGATCCCGCTTTCTACGGCTTCACCGATGCCGACCAAGAAACCGTGTTCGACACCAGTAACACCTTCTTCGGCAAGAACAACATGTCCTTGCGCGAGTTGCTCAATGCACTGCGCGAAACCTACTGCGGCACCTTGGGCGCCGAGTACATGTACACCTCCGAGCAGACCGAAAAGCGCTGGTGGCAAGAGAAGTTGGAAAGCATTCGCAGCAAAGCCAACTTCAACTCAGACAAAAAGAAAGCCATCCTTGAGCGCTTAACCGCTGCGGAAGGCTTGGAGCGTTACTTGCACACGAAATACGTGGGCCAAAAGCGCTTCTCGCTCGAAGGTGGCGAAAGCTTCATCGCCGCGATGGACGAATTGATCCAACAAGCCGGTATCAAAGGTGTGCAAGAAGTGGTGATCGGTATGGCCCACCGTGGCCGTTTGAACGTGTTGGTCAACACCATGCGTAAGCTGCCCGCCGATTTGTTCGCTGAATTCGATCACACCGCCCCCGAAGAGTTGCCATCGGGTGACGTCAAGTACCACCAAGGCTTCAGCTCTGACGTGTCGACTGCCGGCGGCCCCGTCCATTTGTCGCTCGCGTTCAACCCCTCGCATTTGGAAATTGTCAACCCCGTCGTTGAAGGCTCTGTGCGCGCCCGTATGGACCGCCGCGCTGACCCAACGGGCAGCCAAGTGTTGCCTGTATTGGTGCACGGTGACTCCGCTTTCGGTGGTCAAGGCGTGAACCAAGAAACATTGGCCCTGGCCCAAACCCGTGGTTATGCCACAGGCGGCACAGTGCACATCATCGTGAACAACCAAATCGGTTTCACCACCTCTGACCCACGCGACATGCGCTCTAGCGTGTTCTGTACCGACATCGTCAAGATGGTGGAAGCACCTGTGTTGCACGTCAACGGTGATGATCCAGAAGCCGTGGTCTTGGCCACGCAGCTGGCACTCGAATACCGCATGACCTTCCGCAAGGATGTGGTGCTCGACATCGTGTGTTTCCGTAAACTCGGCCACAACGAACAAGACACGCCAGCGCTAACTCAGCCGCTGATGTACAAAAAAATCGCTGCGCATCCCGGTACTCGCAAGTTGTTCGCCGACAAGTTGGCCACTCAAGGTTTGGGCGAGACTTTGGGTGACGATATGGTCAAGGCTTACCGCGCCGCTTTGGACGCAGGCAAGCACACAGACGACCCTGTGTTGACCAATTTCAAGACCAAGTTCACCGTGGACTGGTCACCCTTCATGGGCAAGAAGTGGACAGATGCTGGCGACACCGCCATTCCCATGGCTGAGTGGAAACGCTTGGCTGAAAAAATCACCACGATTCCCGAATCCGTGACACCGCATCAATTGGTGAAAAAGGTGTACGACGACCGCGCTGCAATGGGCCGCGGCGACGTGAACGTCGACTGGGGCATGGGCGAGCACATGGCTTTCGCTTCCTTGGTGGCCAGTGGCTACCCTGTGCGCCTGTCTGGCGAAGATTGCGGCCGTGGCACCTTCACACACCGCCACGCTGTGATTCACGATCAAAAGCGTGAAAAGTGGGACACCGGCACTTATGTGGCGTTGCAACACGTGACTGAAAACCAAGCGCCTTTCGTCGTGATTGACTCGATCTTGTCGGAAGAAGCTGTTTTGGGCTTCGAATACGGCTACGCCTCCAACGATCCCAACACCATGGTGATCTGGGAAGCCCAGTTCGGCGACTTCGCCAACGGCGCTCAAGTGGTGATCGACCAGTTCATCGCCTCGGGTGAAGTGAAGTGGGGCCGTGTCAACGGCTTGACGTTGATGCTGCCACACGGCTACGAAGGCCAAGGCCCAGAGCACAGCTCTGCACGCTTAGAGCGCTTCATGCAATTGGCGGCTGACACCAACATGCAGATCGTGCAGCCCACCACGGCCAGCCAGATCTTCCACGTGTTGCGTCGCCAAATGGTGCGCGATTTGCGCAAGCCATTGATCATCTTCACACCGAAGTCCTTGTTGCGTAACAAAGACGCGACATCGCCTGTGTCTGAATTCACCAAAGGTGGTTTCCAAACCATCATTCCTGAGAATAAAGCGCTCAAGGCCGACAAGGTCAAACGCGTGTTGGTGTGCTCTGGCAAGGTGTACTACGACTTGGTCAAGAAGCGTGAAGAGTTGGGTGCCGACGACGTTGCAATTTTGCGCGCCGAACAGCTCTACCCATTCCCACACAAAGCTTTTGCGACTGAACTCAAGAAGTACCCCAACGCCACCGAGTTGGTGTGGACGCAAGACGAGCCACAAAACCAAGGCGCATGGTTCTTCGTGCAGCACTACATCCACGAAAACATGTTGCCTGGCCAAAAGCTGGGTTACTCAGGCCGTGCCGCTTCTGCGTCACCCGCCGTGGGTTACTCGCACTTGCACCAAGAGCAGCAAAAGTCGCTGGTCGAAGGCGCATTCGGCAAGCTCAAAGGCTTCGTGCTGACCAAATAAATCGTTGCATCGAAAACACCAATACAGAAAGAATTGATATGGCAATCATCGAAGTCAAAGTTCCCCAGTTGTCCGAATCCGTGGCCGAAGCCACCATGCTGCAATGGAAAAAGAAAGTGGGCGAGTCCGTCGCCGCTGACGAAATCTTGATTGACATCGAGACCGACAAAGTCGTGCTCGAAGTGCCCGCACCTGCTGCTGGCGTGTTGTGCGAAATCTTGGTTGCCGATGGCGGTACCGTGGCTGCAGAGCAGCTCATTGCGCGCATCGACACCGATGGCAAAGTGGGTGCTGCTGCTCCTGCCGCACCTGCCGCTGCTACACCTGTTGCCGCCGCACCTGCTGCTGCCGCAGCCGCTGTGTCCAATAGCAAAGCTGGCGTGGCCATGCCCGCTGCCGCTAAGCTGATGGCTGACAACAACTTGGCCTCTGGCTCTGTGTCTGGCACTGGCAAAGACGGCCGCGTCACCAAAGGTGATGTGTTGTCTGCTGTGGCCGGTGGCGTGCAGTCTACGGCCGCTGTGATTCCTACAGGTGCGCCCACCAAGTCGTTGCCCCAAGTGGCAGCGCCTGCTGTGGCTTTGGGCGAGCGCCCAGAGCAACGCGTGCCGATGACACGTCTGCGTGCGCGCGTGGCTGAGCGTCTGTTGCAATCGCAATCGACCAACGCCATCCTGACCACCTTCAACGAAATCAACATGGCGCCGGTCATGGACATGCGCAAGCGCATGCAAGAGCGTTTCGAGAAGGAACACGGCGTCAAGCTGGGCTTCATGAGCTTCTTCGTCAAAGCGGCCGTGCACGCATTGAAAAAGTTCCCTGTGTTGAACGCGTCGGTGGACGGCAACGACATCGTCTACCACGGCTACTTTGACATCGGTATCGCGGTGGGTTCCCCACGCGGTTTGGTAGTGCCAATTCTGCGCAATGCTGATCAGATGAGCTTTGCCGACATCGAGAAGAAGATCGCCGAATTTGGCGTGAAAGCCCGTGACGGCAAGCTCGGTCTAGAAGAAATGACCGGCGGTACTTTTTCCATCTCCAACGGTGGCACCTTCGGCTCCATGATGTCGACCCCGATCATCAACCCACCACAGTCTGCGATTTTGGGTGTGCACGCCACCAAAGACCGCGCCATGGTGGAAAACGGCCAAGTGGTGGTTCGCCCCATGAACTACTTTGCCATGTCGTATGACCACCGCATCATTGACGGCCGCGAAGCTGTCTTGGGTCTGGTGGCGATGAAAGAAGCGCTGGAAGATCCAGCGCGCTTGCTGTTCGACATCTAATTCACCCGTTTTCAATGCCCCCTCTTTGGGGGCGTTGTTCATTTAAGAGATATTTACCATGAGCAAACAATTCGACGTCGTCGTCATTGGTGGTGGCCCCGGTGGCTACATTGCAGCCATTCGCGCTGCACAACTCGGTTTCCAAGTCGCTTGTATCGACGAGTGGAAAAACGCAGCCGGTGGCCCAGCGCCCGGCGGCACGTGTACCAACGTGGGTTGCATCCCCTCTAAGGCTTTGCTGCAATCCAGCGAACACTTTGACCATGCCAACCACCACTTCGCAGAACACGGCATCACGGCCAAAGATGTGAAGATGGATGTGGCCAAGATGATTGCCCGCAAGGACAACGTTGTGAAGCAAAACAACGACGGCATCTTGTACCTGTTCAAGAAAAACAAGGTCACGTTCTTCCACGGTCGCGGCAGCTTTGCGGGCAAGGCCGAAGGCGGCTACACCATCAACGTGGCGGGCAAGACTGAAGAATCCATCACCGCCAAGCAAGTCATCATCGCCACGGGTTCTAACGCCCGTGCCTTGCCAGGCACACCGTTTGACGAAGTCAACGTGTTGTCCAACGACGGCGCTTTGCGCGTCGGTGCCGTGCCTAAGAAGCTGGCCTTGATTGGTTCAGGCGTGATCGGTTTGGAGATGGGGTCTGTGTGGCGTCGTCTGGGTGCGGACGTGACCATTCTCGAAGGCCTGCCTACTTTCCTTGGCGCTGTTGACGAACAAATCGCCAAAGAAGCCAAGAAAGCATTTGACAAGCAAGGCTTGAAGATCGAACTCGGCGTGAAAGTCGGTGAGATCGTCAACGGCAAAAAAGGCGTCACCGTCAACTACACCAACGCCAAAGGCGAAGCGGTGGTGTTGGACGCTGACAAGCTCATCATCTCGATCGGTCGCGTGGCCAACACGGTTGGTTTGAACCCAGAGGCCATCGGCCTGCAGCTCGACGAGCGTGGCGCCATTGTGGTGGACGGCGATTGCAAAACCAACGTCCCCGGCGTGTGGGCCGTGGGCGATGTGGTGCGTGGCCCCATGCTCGCGCACAAAGCCGAAGAGGAAGGCGTTGCCGTAGCTGAGCGTATGGCGGGCCAACACGGCCACGTCAACTTCAACACCATTCCTTGGGTCATTTACACCAGCCCCGAAATTGCTTGGGTGGGCCGCACAGAGCAGCAACTCAAGGCCGACGGCGTGGCGTACAAAGCTGGCACATTCCCGTTTCTCGCGAACGGCCGTGCACGCGCTTTGGGCGATACCACCGGTATGGTGAAGTTCTTGGCCGATGCCACGACCGACGAAATCTTGGGCGTGCACATGGTCGGCCCACAAGTTTCCGAGTTGATCTCTGAAGCCGTTGTGGCCATGGAGTTCAAGGCTTCTGCTGAAGACATTGCTCGTATTTGCCACGCTCACCCATCTTTGAGCGAAGCAACAAAAGAAGCGGCTTTGGCTGTGGACAAACGCACCTTGAACTTCTAAGCGGTTTTCGCATTTCGCGTCTGAAAAGCCTGCTGGCAACAGCGGGCTTTTTTCATGGGCAAGGCACAATAGAGGCTTATGTCAGTCAAACAGCCCGTTCACCAAAATTACCTCAAAGAACTCGAAATTCGAGGCTTTCAAAGCGATCCCGCGCAGTTGCGTGCCATCGATGCACTAGAGCGTTGTGCCACCGAATGGGCCGCCTACAAGCAAAAGCGTTCGAATTCGCTCAAAAAGCTGGTCAATCGGCCTGCTATTCCGCGCGGCGTGTACATGTTTGGCGGGGTGGGGCGTGGCAAAAGCTTTTTGATGGATTGCTTTTTCGAGGCTGTACCGATCAAACGCAAAACCCGTTTGCACTTTCACGAGTTCATGCGCGAGGTGCACCGCGAACTGCGCGAACTGCAAGGCACGGTGAACCCCTTGGACGTGTTGGGCAAGCAAATGTCCAAACGCTTCAAGTTGATTTGTTTTGACGAATTCCACGTAGCCGACATCACGGACGCCATGATCCTGCATCGCTTGCTTGACGCCTTGTTCGACAACGGCGTGGGCTTTGTCACCACCTCCAACTTCAAACCCGACGATTTGTATCCGGGTGGCATGCACCGCGACCGCATCTTGCCCGCGATTGCCTTGCTCAACAAAGAGTTAGAAATCATCAATGTGGACAACGGCACCGACTACCGCCGCCGCACGCTGGAGCAAGTCGAGCTGTATCTGCGCCCCTTAGGCGAAAAGGCCGATGCGGCGATGACCGATGCCTTCAATCGCTTGGCCGAGTGCCAAGACGAAGATCCTGTGCTGCACATCGAAGCGCGTGAAATCAAAGCGCGCCGCCGTGCCGGTGGCGTGGTGTGGTTTGACTTCAAAGACTTGTGTGGCGGGCCACGTTCGCAAAACGATTACTTGGAAATTGCCAGCCAGTTCCACACCGTGCTGTTGAGCGATGTACCGCACATGCCGGTCAATAAAGCAGCGGAAGCGCGCCGCTTCACTTGGCTCATCGATGTGTTGTACGACCGCCGCGTGAAGTTGATGATGTCGGCTGCTGTGCCCCCAGAAGAGTTGTACACGGAGGGCCCGATGTCGCATGAGTTTCCGCGCACCGTATCGCGTTTGAACGAGATGCAGTCGGCTGAGTTCTTGGCGCTGGAGCGCCGCACAGTGGATACTGCGCTGACATGAAAAAGCTATGTCTTGGCTTGTTGTGTGTTGGTTTGTGGGCATTGGCATGGGGTGGCGAGCCTGTGATGCCGGCTGATTTCACGGGTGTGGTTTCGGGCGTGGTTTCGCCGGCCGCTGTGCCCAGCGTACCTTCAGAAACTGAACGCAACGCCGAGCGTGAGCGTTTGACCCGCCAACGCCAACAACTGGAAGATGCCTACAAGCAAGAGATGGCCCTGTGCTATCAAAACTTCAACGTGACCCGCTGCCGCTTGCAAGCACGCGACCGGCGCATTGCGGCGAACGCGATTTTGCGCAAAGACGAATTGCGCTTTAACGCCATGGAGCGCCAGATTCAAGCCGACGAAACCCGGCGCAGCGTGGCCGAGCGCAACAGCGACGCCCAACAAAAGAAGGCGCAGGCCGAACGTGCTGCTGCAGTCGCAGCCACCCATGCGCGCGCCGATGCCAATGCGCGACAACAAATAGACCATGCATTGCAAGGGACCAAACGCGGCGAATACGAACAAAAGCAACGCGAAGCTGCGCAGCGCCGCGCCGAGGTAGAAAAGAAACTGCGCGAACGCACCAAAGCACCCGCAGCCCCCTTGCCCGTACCCAGCCCATGAGCCATCCCTTGCGTGACATGGTGCAAGAGGCCTTTGCGCCCCTAGGTGTGTTGGCCCGCGCCACGGATCACTTCAATCCGCGTCAAGGCCAAACCGACATGGCCTTGGCTGTGGCCGATGTGGTGGCGCACGGCGGCAGCTTGGTGGTGGAGGCGGGCACAGGCGTGGGCAAGACCTTTGCCTACCTCGTGCCTGCGCTGTTGAGTGGTGAGCGCGTGTTGCTCTCCACCGCCACCAAGGCTTTGCAAGACCAGCTTTACGCGCGCGATTTGCCGCGCTTGGTGCAAGCCCTCAACTTACCCGTTCGCTTGGCGCTGCTCAAAGGCCGCTCCAGTTACCTCTGCACGCATCGCATGGAAATGGCGCGACGCGACACGCAGATACCCGACCGTCACACCGTGCACTTGCTGTCGCGCGTGGAAACGTGGTCGCTCAGCACGCGCACCGGTGATTTAGCCGAACTGCCCGGATTGGATGAACGTTCGCCGCTGATACCGCTCATTACCTCGAACCGTGAAAACTGCTTGGGCTCGCAATGCCCCAAATTCAAAACCTGCCACGTGAATGCGGCACGCCGTGAAGCGCTGGGCGCGGATGTGGTGGTGATCAACCACCACTTGTTTTTTGCCGACATGGCCGTGCGCGAAACCGGCATGGCCGAGTTGCTGCCCAGCGTGCGTGTGGTCATCTTTGACGAAGCACATCAGCTCAACGAAACGGGTGTTAACTTCTTAGGCCATCAACTCGGCACGGCTCAGTTGTTGGACGTGACGCGCGACATGCTGGCCACGGGTTTGCAATTGGCGCGTGGCTTGGCGGACTGGCAAGGTGTCTGCTCAGGCTTGGAGCGTGCAGCACGCGAGTTGCGTTTGATCGGTGGCAAACGTCCTGGTGCAGTGAAGCTGCGTTGGACCGAAGAAGCCCCAGAAGGCATACACCCTGGCGTGTGGGAGCAGTCGCTGCAAGACGTGGGCGCGGCCTGCGTACAAGCCCTGCAAGCGCTGGACATGGTGAGCGAAATTGCGCCTGACTTTATGCGCCTGCACGACCGCGTGTCTGAGATTGCCAAACGTGTAGATGCCTTTTTGAACCCTTGTGCACCGGACGCTGTGCGTTGGATGGACGTCAGCGCCTCGCAAATGCGTTTGATGGAAGCGCCCTTAGACATTGCCCAAACCGTGCGCGAGCGCTTGATGAAGCAGGCCTCTACGGTGGCGGATGATGACGCGACTGACGAGCCACCACCTTGGCACGATGAGCCTTCTTTTGGGGCCAATGACCAAGAGGCCGACGAGTCTCCCTTTGACAGCGCGTTTCCCATGCGCCCCGTTGAAGACACGCGTCCGCGCAGCTGGATATTCACGTCGGCCACGCTAGGCGACGACCCCCGCTTGCGCTGGTTCACCGAGCCTTGTGGCTTGGAGTCCGCCACCGTTCTGCGCGTGAGCAGCCCCTTCGATTACCCCGCACAAGCCTCGCTCTATGTACCGCGCGACATCGTGCGCCCGAACGACCCCGCGCACAGTGCGCAAGTGGCGGCCATTGCCAGCGATGCTGTGCGCCGCTTGGGTGGCCGTACCTTGGTGCTCACCACCACGCTGCGCGCGTTGCGTGCGATTGGCGATGTGATGAAGCAGCAGCTCGATGGTTCAGGCATTGAAGTGTTGGTGCAAGGCGAGTGGCCCAAGCGCCATTTGATGGAGCGTTTTCGCGACGGTGCGCAAGCGGGTGAGGGCGGCTGTGTGCTGGTGGCCTCAGCCACTTTCTGGGAAGGTTTTGATGTGCCGGGGGATGCGCTGCAACTGGTCGTCATCGACAAGCTGCCGTTCCCGCCGCCCAACGACCCGTTGGTCGAAGCGCGCAGCAAACGCTTAGAAGCGCAAGGCCGCAGCCCCTTCAATGATTACTTTGTGCCCGAGGCTGTGGTGGCGTTGAAGCAGGGCGCTGGTCGATTGATTCGCACGGAATCTGACCAAGGGGTGCTGATCTTGTGTGACAACCGTTTGGTCACCACAGGCTATGGCCGTCGTTTGATTGCGTCCTTACCGCCCATGCGTCAGTTGCAAACGGCCCAAGCCTTGGCTAAGTCCTTAGAGGACTTGAGCCAAGCAAACCTTACCAAAACTTCCACCACGACTTTTTAATTGCGGCACGTTCTGGATGAAGGAAGAGCGTGTTGGGGTAGGTGGTTTCTAGGACGCGCTGGGTGTCATCGCGCAGCTGATTCAAGCCCAATTTGTCGTACGACTGAACCATGATGAACAAGGCCTCTTCGACTGCAGGCACATCCCGGTATTCCTGCACCGTACTCTGGGCGCGGTTGATGGCAGCCACATAGGCGCCCCGCTGGTAATAAAAACGCGCCACATGCAAATCAGAGCGCGCCAGCGAGTTCTTAATGAACGCCATGCGCAAGCGTGCGTCAGCGGCGTATTTGGAGTTGGGGAAACGCGTCACTAATTCGCGGAAGGCTTCAAACGATTCTTTGGCCTGCTTGGGATCGCGTTCGGCCAAGTCTTGCTCCGCCACTGAAGACAAGAAACCGAGGTTGTCGTTGAAGTTCACCAAGCCTTTGAGGTACAGCGCGTAGTCCAAGGCCGGACTGGCGGGGTGCAACTTGATGAAGCGGTCCAATGTGGCCACCGCTTGGATGGGCTCATTGGTTTTGTATTGGGCCCAAGCTTTGTCCAACTGCGCTTGCTGGGCGAGCGGTGTACCTGCGGCACGGCCTTCGAGCTTTTCATACATGCCAATGGCTTTGTCGTAGCCACCCGAAGCCATCTCGTCTTTGGCCTCGTTGTAAAGCTTATCGACGCTCCAATCCTTCGTGGGGTCGTAGGTGCTATCCGCGCAACCCGAGAAAAGAATAGCCGCAGACAGGCCTAAGGCCATCCACACCGTCGATAATTTGAGTCGTAACACCACAGGTCAACCTCTTGAAGCAAAGTCAATCCATTCTATCGGCTCAGCCGCCATACCCAACCTCTACATTGGAGGATGTTTTGCTAGACGAGCATGTCGACTTGATCGATGGCCCTGAGGTGGAAACCCGCGAACTCGCCATTCCAACCGAGTTGCATGGCGAACGCCTCGACCGTGCCTTGGCTGTGTTGCTGCCCGAGTTCTCGCGCAGCTTTTCGCAACAGTTGCTCAGCGAAGGCTGTGTGAGCTGCGTTCAGCCCACGCCTCGCGTGATGACCAAAGCGTCCGCCAAGGTGCGCATGGGTGAGCGTTACCAGCTCATCTTGCGGCCCACGCCGCAAAGCCAAGCCTTCAAACCAGAAAACATCCCACTCGATGTGATCTACGAGGATGCGGACATCCGCGTTCTTTTCAAACCTGCGGGCTTGGTGGTCCACCCCGCGCCGGGCAACTGGAGCGGCACCTTGCTCAATGGGTTGCTAGCGCTAGACCCACAAGCCGTGATGCTGCCGCGCGCCGGTATCGTGCATCGCTTGGACAAAGACACCAGTGGCTTGATGATCGTGGCGCGCACACGCCATGCGATGGACGCCTTGGTCGCCATGATTGCTGCGCGTGAGGTGCACCGCGAATATTTGGCAGTGGCCTACCGCAAATGGAGTGGCACACCCGTGCGTGACATCGTGGCCGCCATTGGTCGCGACTACCGCAATCGCTTGCGCATGGCGGTGGTCGACTTGGAACGGTTGCCCGGGAAAGAGGCACACACCACCTTCGAGTGCTTGAGCAGCGTTGAGGAAGCTTGTCTTGTGCAATGCACCTTGCACACCGGTCGCACGCATCAAATCCGTGTTCACATGGCGCACTTCGGACATCCGTTGGTGGGCGACTCGCTCTACGCGGGCCCCATGAACATGGGAATTGACCGCCAAGCTTTGCATGCCTTTCGTTTGAGCTTTGAGCATCCCATCACCGGTGAGCCGCTTAAATTTGAAGCACCTTTGCCCGAAGATATGGTCAACTTGCTCGCGGGCTTGGGCCTCAAACGCCCAGAATAAGCGCCAAAAATCCAGCTCCGCTACAATATGGGCTCACGCTTGTGAAAGCGGTGAGCCCTTTGGCTCTGACTCAGGTGGTGCCCCGCATCACCCTTACCAGCTTCGAGATAAATTTTCGTAAGCCATTTCCTCGACCCTTGACCCGGAACTCTCACGATGAACACCGTGGATGCCAAGCGCGTACTTGAAACCGCCCTGATTTGTTCGCACCAACCGATTCAGATTCGCGA
>CANBWY010000027.1 GCA_947373245.1 Comamonadaceae bacterium | reverse complement strand
GCTTTTGCTAATTTGGCATGGGTTGGATACTTACTTATTTCTTGAACCTAGGCTTGGTTCTGCTTCGTGTCTTCAGCTAACCAATGTCTAGCAACTGTTTTTTCTGACCGATTCAAGCGGTCAGCACAACATATTCACACAACTTAGGCCAGAAGCAATTCTTAGCCTTAACAGGGTGAGTGAAGTCCTAGAGCTGACATGAACTATTTTGGGGCTAGGGTAGTTGCGTTTATGGTCTTGAGTGTTTCCGTCAGGGACTCGCGCAGAGTTCCAGCGACAGCCAGCCCACTCAGCGCAATCGTACGTGCTTCAGCGACGTTTCCTCGCTCGAGCAGCACACGCGCCAAGTTGTTGTAAGCCGCAGCGTGATGGTGTCGTTCAATCAGCTGACGAAATACAGCTTCAGCACCGTCTTGGTCTCCGCTGGCATACAAGACATTTCCCAGCCCCATGGACAGCGTGGGGTTGTTGGGCCAGCGCTCAAGGCCTGTCCTGTAAGCTTGCAAAGAAGCAGCCACAGGCGCATTGCGCTCAAAAGCAACGAGTGCCTGAACCGTTTGCGCTTGCGTCGCCGTAGCTGGCAGTTGATCCGGACGCAAGGTGACGAAAGCCCAACGATCACTGCGATTCCACGTGTATATAAAAGTGCGTAGACTGAGCTCTTGGCGCTTCATTGGCCCGGATCTCAACAGGATGACATCGGCTTCGGTGTCGTACCCAACGACCACGGCGTAGTGCCACGAAGGGGCCCACGACAGCCCAAGATTTTGCAGAACTACAACCGGATGACCTGCAGCGACTTCAAGAAAAAGTGCTTGCATGGAATCCGGTATTACTGTTGCCACTGCCCCTCGTCGCCGAGAGCCTGACAGCATCTCGATCTGCAACGACCCTTGTCGCCCAGGTAGGAACACTTGGCTAATTAACTCTTCAGACTCCGTTGGGAACCCTGCTGCGGAAAGGCTCGTGGCCAATGCCGCAGGACCGCAGTAGTGGCTGTCGTCGGGGAAAAATGGGGTATCGCCAAGTTCAGCACGGACGGGTAGTTCGGCAGGATATGGCATCGATTGATACCCAGAGCTGGCACAGCCTGTCAGCAAAACCAGCACGAAAACGCAAGCCACAGTCAAAACCGTGGCACGCAGCCATGCAGCAAACATCTTAGTCAGCTGCATGACTCCGTTAACGTACTGAACGGGTAAACGGGAACACCTTGGTCAAACCCAGAATGTCCGTGACCAACAAAACGAAAAACACCAGTAACAAGGCGCCAATAATGCCGCCAGCAGGAGCACTATTGATCTGCTCAGCAAGTCGACCAGCCTCGTCGTCGGTCAATGCAGAGACACGCTCCATAGCCAATGCTGGGTCGACACCTTGGTGTTCCATTGCGGCACGCACATCAGACCGAGAAAGTGCTGCCGTCAAACGTGCGTGACCTGATCCTGACTGCTCTTCGCTGATCTGCCGAGCCACTTGCTCCGTCGATACCAAAGCGGCATTCACCGACTGGATCATGGCAACATTGATGAGGCTGACGCTTAGCGTGACAGCAAGAATGCGTTGCATAAGTTTCATAGCGCAAATCCTTTTAAATAATGCGAGTTCATAGTGTTCCTATGTTCAGACGCTGTCAAGTTTGCTTAAAAGTCGTAGCCCAAAAATGTCCGAGTTCAGCCTTAACCGGAACTTCGCCTTACATGTTCCACCTGTCGCTATTGGCCGAGTGTCGATTTACAGAAACTCACGAAAACTACTCTGCCACTCTAACGCTCTAACGCTCTAACGCTCTGTCAAATAGCTATCGAAACTCTCTCGAATAAGAATTGGCCTTGGCGAAACCGGAATGATGAATGCACTACCTTCACTTCCACACCATCCTTCTAGGATCTTCACTTTCAGCACAGTCTCGACACAACAGAACGACAACATTGCAATCAAGAATGCCTACAGATTCCTTTCCCCCACCTGTTTCTCCATTCATCAAAAATGGGGATTTGGCAGTAATGATCTCATCGTTTTCAATCCATATCTTCACAGAAAATGATGGTCGGTAGAGGCGGGGATTTTGTGCTCGTTCAACAGTTCCCGAAATCTGATGAACCCTTGTAAGCCCTTGAGCCAGAAGGCTTCCTCAAACGTCCCTGCCTTGGGGTCATTCTCAGCCGCGATGCCCGCTTTGGTCAGGGCGTTGAACAGGGTGGATTTGCCAACGTTGGGCAAACCCACGATGCCGCATTTCAAACTCATAAAAATATCCTTGTAAATCAAGACCCCAGTTGCACGATCGAGCCCAACACGGGCGTGGTCGAAGTGCCTGACCCACGTCTGCAGCAGTTGGCCGAAGCGTATGGACATACCGACACAAATCTCGCTAAAACCGAGCTTTTTGTCCTCGTTTTGTCCTGGGGTGAATGGGCATGATTGTACTAATCAGCGAAGCCCTGCTTCAGCGCTCTACCGCTACCGATGGTCGAATCCTGCGCGATCGCTTTCTTCAGGGCTTCTGCGTACGTCTTAACAAGCGCAAACGCACCTTCTTGATCGCTACTAGCGTTCGGGGCAAACAGTTCCGCATGATGTTGGGCTACTGGCCTTTGATGAGCCTAGATGAAGCCCGCAGCAAGGCCATGGAGGTGCTGCGGCAATGTCGAAACGGTGAGCAACCTAGCCGGAAGGTGCCTCAAGACCTACCAACACTTCGAGAAGCCTACATCAGCTACTGCAAGGCCAAAGGAATCAAGCCATCTAGTCAAAGGCGCTATGAGTCGTTTTATCGAACGCACTTTGGTGAGTGGTTAGACCGTCCAGTGAGTCATATGGCACATGGTGCGTTCGCTGAGCACTGTCACGACTTCTCACAAACCAAGGGCAAGGCTTTGGTTGAGCTGGGTCGAGGTGTTATTGGTGCGGTCATCAAGTACGTGAACGCGGTTTACGGGTTGAACAGTCAGTCACCATTCGTGAAATTGGCGGCAGCTGGTTTACTTCCTGAGCGAACCACACCTCGTGCGCGGGTCTTGCAGGAATCGGAGTTGCCCCAGTGGCGCGAAGCCGTGGACAAGTTAAGAGAGCGCCAGCGTGACTTTCTGTATTTCGTGCTCTATACGGGCTTAAGACGCAATGAAGCACGTGAGCTATGTCGGGAGCAAATTGACCTCGCAGGGGGCGTTCTGAGCGTTCCTGAGACCAAGACGGGGCGTCCGCACTCTCTACCAATCACACCATTGATGCGCGAGATTCTGGAGCGTCGTTGTCGGGGGCTTGAATCTGAGGACCAATTATTTAAAGGCGTGAGTGCCGAACACATTTACAGGATGGCAATGCGACTTGGTGCGCCTCGTTTCATGCTGCATGACCTGCGCAAGATGTTGGCAACTGTCGGCAACAAGCTGGGGGTGGGTGACGCTGTCCTGCGTCGAATCTTGAATCACACAGCCCCCAAGACCGATGTGCTGCATCGGCACTATGTCGGGTTAGGTGGCGTTGATGTAAGTGAAGCTCTAGTGGAGATTCAAACTGAACTTCGGCGGCTCATGATTAACCCACGTTTAATGGGGACGAAAATCGAATAACGTGAATCAGTTATTGGTCAGTTCGTTGCACGTCCACCACTCCCGACTGGTCAATGAGTAACCGGAAATATTTGGTCTCATTGGGGCGTATGTAGGTTTCGCGCACCGCGCCCTTATCAAATGCGCAGAGGCCACGAGCTTGTGGGTCGCTCATGACCTTAATTAACCGTTCTCCTGGCGCGACAGGGAATCGTGCTGTTTCGCCCACGTCAAAACGGGCTTTGAAATCGTTGTCAATCGAAAAGCCCAGATAGCAAGCAGAACCCAAAGCCCCTTCATCACGGGTGACCACAATCAACCCAGCGTCCTTTGCGGGCTCTATGGCTGATATTTTTAACCGATCGGGGGGCACTGGTCGCGCCATATTTGCAGGCAAAGGAGTCGTGGTGCATCCACTAATTAAGGCGATTGATAGCAATGACCCAACTATTTTTTTATTCATGGTACCGAAGCTCCAGTAAATGGCGATCTAACGCCGAATATGTAAATCAGACTGTCGCTTGTCGCAGTTTTACCGGCTACCGCTTAGCTCCACCAACTTGAGTTGCTGTTTCTGCACCTTAGCCACCAACTCGATTGAATCGGCGTAATAGTCCAAGGGGTCTTCGTTCGGTTTGGGAACCAGCTTTTTGAAAGCGCCATCGACCAGTTGGTGATAAGCCTTCAACACATCTGGCATTTCATCTACTTGCTGACGCACAGTAAGCATGGTTGTATCAAACCCTATTTTCATAACCCCGCATGTCCTTCTAGCTTCGGGTAGAAATTTCGCTCGCTCAGACTCGGTTCTCCCGTAGCCAATCGCATCGGAATAGGCATCCTCGAGGAGCGGTACCCATTGGTACTAATCGATGAGTCACAGGACACGATGAGGGGTATCCTCGATGCACTCTTGAAGTTGGAGGCCGCGCGACCGGGTAAGTTCACCCTCGGATTGCTTGGGGACCATCGGCAGCGCATCTATCCGGACGGCCATCGCGATTTGCCTGCGCATGTGCCTACGAGCTGGTCGTTCCCCGCGCTTAAGATGAACCATCGAAGTCAGAAGCGGGTGGTTGACCTTATCAATGCGATTTGGGATGCCGACATCGCTGGCCGAACGCAACCTAAGTCGGGTTTTGCACAGCACCCGCGGGAAGAGAAGTCGGCCGGCACTGTTCGAATTTTCATCGGCGATGCCGCGTTGGCCACCACTGACACCCGAAGGTGGCCTAGACGACAAGTGAAGCACCTACTCAACCTTCACACGTGTTGAGCCACTGTTCACCAGTTTGGGCAGCACCAAAGTCAGAACACCGTTCTCGTATTTGGCTGTGGTGGTGGATGGATTGACGTCGACAGGCAAGCCCACACTGCGCGACACCGAGCCGAAGTAGCGCTCGCAGCGCAGCGTGCGCTCGTCGTCTTTTGCCTGCGCATCGACCTGCTTGACTTCGGCACTGAGGGTCACCACATGGCCGTCAACCGACACGTGGATGTCGTCTTTGCTCACGCCTGGCATCTCCGCCACCAAGGTGAAATCTTTATCCGTCTCCTTCACATCCATCTTGATGTTGGCAGGGCTTGGCAAGGCATCCCCATGCAGCGGCTTGACAAAAAACCCCGTGTCCATGTTGCGGAAAAAATCATCAAACATCTTGTTACGTGTGGTCAAAGAATTCATACCAACTCCAGTTCTAAAAATATTCAAAAGAGGGTTGGAAGTTATTCCGCTCAACACATGGGTTCAAGTGAAGATGTTCAATGTCTTGACGAAAGTCAAACGTGATTGACTTTCGACTTTTGAATCGCTGGCATTGGCCTACGATGAAATTGCCAGCGTCACGAGAAGTGAAATTGGCGATTCACCAAACGCCTCTCAAGGAGATTCTTATGACCAAGAAAACGTTGATTTCTCACTGTCTTGTCGCAGCCATCAGCACAGGTCTGCTCGTGCAAGTGCCCCTTGCACGCGCTGAAATTGTGGACACACAAGACTTGGCAGCGCAGACGCAAGTCCAACAAGACCAAGCCAAAGTGCAAAGCTTTTTGGAGCGTGCCACCGTGAAAGAAAAATTAGAAGCCATGGGCGTGAAAGGACTGGTCGCGAAAGACCGCGTGGCCGCACTCAGCGAGCAAGAAGTGCACGCCTTGGCAGATCGCATTGATGCCATGCCCGCTGGCGGCACCCTGAGCCAAACCGACATGATCTTCATTTTGTTGATCGCCATTTTGATTGCGCTCGCGCTGTAAGAGAGGCTTGGCATGGGTGCTAAGTTTTGCCTGATTCGTGGGCTGGTCATTGCGTTACTGATCCACATATCGGGCTGCACTTCGGTGCAGCCCCCCATGCGCAGCGCAGATCTCTCGACGAAAGAGATCGAGTTGGTGGACGTGCCCTTTTACGCCCAAGCAGACCATCAATGTGGGCCTGCGGCCTTGGCCACCGTCCTCAACCACGCGGGTGTCGCACGCACTTTGCAGCAACTGGAAGACGAGGTGTTCATTCCGCAGCGCCAGGGCAGCCTCGCGATTGAAATGCTGGGTGCGACCCGCCGCGCAGGTGTCGTGCCTTATGTGCTGAAACCCCACCTGCAAACCCTTCTCCAAGAAGTCGCCGCTGGCAACCCTGTGGTGGTTTTGCAAAATTTACGTTTTGGTTTTTTGCCGCAATGGCATTTCGCGGTGGTGGTGGGGTTTGATACGGTGGCACAAACCGTCACCTTGCGCTCAGGCGACCAAGCGCATTACCTCATGGGGATGGCCGATTTCGACAACAGCTGGGCCAAAGCGGCGCGCTGGGCGTTTGTGGCGCTGCCAGCAACGCAACTGCCTGCCACTGCAAACGCGGATGACTTTCTGAGCGCCGCTATCACGCTGGAACGCGTCTCGCCCGAACAAGCAATCCATGCTTATCAAACCGCGCTCAACGCATGGCCCAACCACTTGCTGGCGCGACTCGCCTTAGGCAACAGCTTTTACCGACGACACGAGATGGCCGCTGCACAAGACCAATACACGCAAGCGACTGTCGCCCACCCGGAATCTGCCGATGCTTGGAATAACTTGGCGCAAGTTTTGTACGACACGCATCAGTTCGACCCAGCGCATGCAGCCATCGCCAAAGCTGTGGCCATTGGTGGACCAAGACTGGCGCACTACACCTTGACGCGTGGCTCTTTTTAAAACGCCAAACCTAAACTGCCCATTCGGCAAACACCCGCTGCCCCACGCGCAAAATTTGCCCGACTCCCCCCATCACCACGGCGTTCATACCAAAGGTGATCGCGCCATTGACCCGCGTGTCTTGACGGTAGGCCTGCAAGGTCTCACTCACCGAGGGATGGGCTTGTGCCGAATCGGGGTTGATGTTGGGAATGGGGCAACGCGGGCACGGTTTGACGGGCTGCAGTTGCACGGTGTGCCCCTCGTCGCAGACCACAGTCATGCAGCCCACACGGTCTTCATCGTGGGCCGCCAGCGCATCGCCTTGCACGGGGTTGCCCAACACCAAATTGGCACGAAAACGGCGCATGTCCACCGGGTCCTCACCTTTGGCGTGCAAGCGGGCGTTGAGTTCATCCAACGAGGCCATACTGGTCACCAACACGGGAAAGCCATCACTGAATTGGTTGGCCGCAGCCACGCCTTGCGTCCACTTGGCACTGCTCAGACGTGTGTGGCTTTCGTCAAAACGCACCAAGCGCAAGGGGCCCAAAGCGTCGCCCAAAAACGCATTCAGCCACGCGCTCACAGCAGGGCCCATGTCGAAGGCGGGCACCACATCGTCCCAAACACGAACTTGCATTGGCATGACGGGCAGGGCTGGGTCGGTTGTGGGGTGCACAGGCAAGCGCAAGGCTGCCATGCCACTGGCGTGCAGCACCAGTTCAAAAGGGTTGAGCGGGCTATGCAGAGGGTGCGTCGTCAGCTCTGGCTGAATCAAGGCCATGCGTGGCAAATCGCGCTGGGTGACCATGCCGCCTTGGGCATCGACCACCATCCACGCCCGGTCAAAGGCCAAGCCAGTGGGGGTGAGCAGCGCCTGCGTCACAGACACACCGGCGCACGACTTGATGGGGTAGACCCACAAAGCGGCCAAACGCGCTTCAAATTCGACCGGCGCAGCAGCGTTCATGGGGTGGGAGTTTGGGAGGGGAACAGCAGAGGTCATGCGGCATTGTGCCGCCCTCCTACAATGGCCCGCATGGCACTCAAATTGGACGTTTGTATTCGCGGTGATGGCATGGTGGGACGCACCTTGGCCCTGCTGCTCGCACGACAAAAATTACGTGTGGGATTGGTCACTGCCCCCGCCCAAAATGCCCCAGATCTGAGGGCTTACTCGCTCAACAACGCCTCTCGCCAGTTGCTGTCTGAATTGCGTTGTTGGCCCGATGCCTTGCATGCCACGCCTGTGCAACACATGCGCGTGTGGGGCGACCAAGGCGGCTTTACCCACTTTGAAAGCCCCACCGCCGAGGGGCTGAGTTGGATTGTGGATGTGCCCGTGCTCGAATCCCAACTGGCCCAAGCCGTGCATCACCAAGCCAACATCACCCCACTCTCCCAGCCCGAACCCGCCGCGTTGACGGTGGTGTGCGAAGGCCGCGTCAGCGCCACCCGTGCTGAGTTGGGTGTGAACTTTGAGGTGCTGCCTTACCAACAACACGCTGTGGCCGCCCGCGTGCGGTGCAGCACGCCGCACCGTCAGCAAGCCTTGCAGTGGTTTGCGCAGGGGCCGCTTGGTTTAGAAATATTAGCGCTGCTGCCCATGGGCGGCGCACACGGCGACACCGCCAGCTTGGTGTGGTCGCTGCCTCCCGAACGGGCCAAAGCGATGTTGGCGTTGAGCCCTGATGCCTTTGGACTCGCGCTAGAGAACGCCAGCCACGGCGTGCTCGGTCAAATGGCGCTGACCAGCGAACGTGCCATGTGGCCGCTGCAACTGGCCCGCGCCGACCGCTGGACGGGCAACTTTGCCGACGGCAGCGCTTGGGCCTTGGCCGGTGACGCGGCCCACAACATTCACCCCCTCGCGGGCCTCGGGCTCAACCTCGGTCTGGCCGATGTGGCCGAGTTGGACCATGTGCTCAAGACCCGCGAAGGCAAAGACTATTGGCGCAGCGTGGGCGACCGCTACTTTCTTCGCCGTTACGAACGCGCACGCAAGGCCGACATGCTGCCCACATGGCTCGCCTGCGACAGCTTGCAACGGCTCTTTGCCCACCCCAACGCCAGCGTGCAAGCGCTGCGCAACTGGGGCATGAGTGGTTTCAACCGCCTCGCTCCCGTCAAAGCGTGGGCTATGCAACAGGCCACGGGCGCAACACCTCACTAAAAAACAGACACCATGCACACCCTGCTTCGCTCACTCACCACCGCGGCCTTGCTCGCGCTCAGTCTCTCCAGCGCATTCGCCCAAGGCCAAGAAGCCACCATTCGCAAAAATCTGAGCGAGCGTATTCCGCAAATTCCCAAGATTGAAGAAATCACACGCACGCCTATTGCCGGCCTCTACGAGTTGCGCCTGAGCACCAATGAGATTTACTACAGCGACGCCGAAGGCAATTTTCTCTTTCAAGGTAATTTGATCGACACCAAAAGCAAACGCAACCTGACCGAAGAGCGCGAAGCCAAACTCAACGCGATTGACTTTGCCGCGCTCCCGTTCAAAGACGCGATCACCATCGTGCATGGCAACGGCAAACGCAAACTGGCTGTGTTTGAAGACCCCAACTGCGGCTACTGCAAACGCTTCGAGCGTGACTTGAGCAAGATCGACAACGTGACCGTGTTCTTGTTCTTGATGCCCGTGCTGGGCCCCAACTCGGTGGAGAAGTCGCGCAACGTGTGGTGCGCCAAAGACCCCGGCACCGTCTGGAAAGACATGATGGGCCGAGACATCCCCCCCGCCGCCGCCCAATGCAACACCGCCGCGATTGAGCGCAACTTAGAGTTCGGCCGCAAATACAAAATCACCGGCACGCCCACGCTGGTGGCGCAAGACGGCACACGCGTACCAGGCGCGATCAACAACACACAAATCGAAAAGCTGTTGGCTGATTCGAGCAAGTAAGACAGTTCATCAGAAACGAGTTCACCGTGGTTCATTCCCCCATTTCTCCAGACAGCAACATTGGCCAATTCATTGAACGCTTGGGCTACGCGGGGTTGATCCCGTTTGTGGTGCTCGCCCTTTTCATGTGGATCGTCAGCCCTGAAGCTCACCCCTTTGTGGCCATCGCACTCAGCGCATATGGCGCGACCATCGCTGCATTTTTGGGCGGCATCCATTGGGGCATTGGTTTACGGCACAACGCGCCTCAACGCAAATTTCACATGGTGTGGGGCGTTGTCCCGTCGCTGGTCGCATGGGTCGCGGTCATCATGCCGGCCTTTGCGGGCTTGCCTGTATTGGCGATGCTGCTGGTGGCCTGCTATTTGGTGGACCGCAAAACTTGGCCAGAAGCCGGTTTGCGCGACTGGATGACCCTGCGTTTTCGCTTGACCGTGGTGTCCACCTTGGCCTGCTTACTGGGCGCCGCCGCCACTTAAAACCATGCACTACCGTATTGAAGCCGCCGACTTGCACGCGCACTTGTATGGCGTGACGCTCACCATCGCCTATCCCGCAGCGGGTCAGCGTGTGTCACTGCCGGTGTGGATTGCAGGCAGCTACATGGTGCGGGAGTTTGCCAAGCAAATCACTGGCATCAACGCCCGCCAAGGCCAACGTGCGGTGGCGGTGCAACAGCTCGACAAATCGACGTGGGCACTGGACTGCGAAGCCAACGCCCCACTCACCCTGCACTACCAAGTGCACGCGCACGACGACTCGGTGCGTACGGCATGGCTAGACGCACAACGCGGATTTTTCAACGCCACGAGTTTGTGTTTGCAAGTCGAGGGACAAGCCGATGTGCCACACCAGTTGGAGCTGGTGGCCGGCTCTTTCAACACAGGTGAAGGTCAGACTTGGCAAGTGGCCACGGGCCTCACGCCACTCAAAACAGACGCCCAGGGCTTTGGCACCTATGTGGCCGCCGATTACGACGTGTTGGTGGACTGCCCGGTCGAGATGGGTGCGTTTTGGTCGGGCAGCTTCAAGGCTTGCGGCATTGAGCACCGCTTTGTCGTGGCAGGTGCAGCGCCTACTTTTGATGGCGAGCGCTTGCTGCGCGACACACAAAAAATTTGTGAAACCGCCATGGCGTTTTGGCACGGCAAGAAGCGCGCGCAAATTCCGCACACGCGCTATGTGTTCATGCTCAATGCCGTGGCCGATGGCTATGGGGGGTTAGAGCACCGCAACTCCACCGCACTCATTTGTAACCGGGCTGACCTACCGCGCGTCAATGACGGCAAGCAAACCGACGCCAAACCAACCGATGGCTACACCACGCTGCTGGGCCTCATCAGCCACGAGTACTTTCACACATGGAACGTCAAGCGCCTGCGCCCTGCCGAGTTTGCGCGCTACGACTACACCCAAGAGAACTACACAGAGTTGCTGTGGTTCTTTGAAGGATTCACCAGCTACTACGACGACTTGCTGCTGCGCCGCGCAGGGTTGATTGACGATGCGCAATACCTCAAGCTGCTGAACAAAACCATCAACCAAGTGCTACAAACACCGGGACGCGAAGTACACAGCGTGGCGCAATCGAGCTTTGAGGCGTGGACCAAGTACTACCGCCCAGACGCGAACACCCCCAACCTCACCGTGAGCTACTACACCAAGGGCGCGCTGATCGCCTTGTGCCTAGACCTCACGCTGCGCCAGCATGGCGTGAAAAACCACAGCGTGTCACTGGACGATGTGATGCGCGCCTTATGGGCGCGTTGTTGCACAGGCCAAAACAAGGGCCCCATGCAAGAAGCCGATGTCTTGGCCGTACTCAAAGCGCTCACCGGCCGTTCATGGGCCCCTGAATTCAAAGCGTGGGTGCATGGCACGCGTGACTTGCCACTCGAAAAGCTCCTGACCAGTCACGGTGTGCGCGTCCACCACGACCCTGCCCAACTCGCCCAACGCTTAGGCGTGCGCGTGAGCGAAGACCACAGCGTACATATTAAAACCGTGCTCAACGCCAGCGCCGCGCACCGCGCAGGCTTTGCACCGGGTGACGAATGGCTAGGCGTGGAAGTGGCAGGCAAACCCCCGTCTGCTTGGCGTTTGAAAAAACTCGACGACTTGCTGCTGTATGCAGGCAAAGCCAAGAAAGTGACCGCCCTCATCAGCCGCGACGGCCGACTGTTGCGCCTGAATCTTGCCTTGCCCGATGCAAAAACCCACGCCACTTGGCGTCTCTCGATTGACAGTGCCAAACGGGTCAGCGACTGGCTGGCTCTATAGTCGAGATAATTAATTTAATGACTTTGAGGAAAAATTTCATGATCTACGAATTCATCACCGTCCACACCGAAGCCGACAAAGTGGGCGTCATCACCCTCAACCGCCCCAAGCAGCTGAACGCGCTGAACGCGCCGTTGATGGTTGAGCTGGGCCAAGCCCTCAAAGCCTTTGATGCCAATGAAGCCATTGGCTGCATGGTCATCACCGGCAGCGAAAAAGCCTTTGCCGCAGGCGCTGACATTGGCGCCATGGCCACTTACAGCTTTGCCGATGTGTACAAGAACGACTACATCACCCGCGATTGGGAAACCATCCGCAGCATCCGCAAGCCCGTCATCGCCGCCGTCAGCGGCTTTGCCTTGGGCGGCGGCTGCGAGCTGGCCATGATGTGCGATTTCATCATCGCCGCTGACAACGCCCGTTTTGGCCAACCCGAAATCAAACTCGGCGTCATCCCAGGCGCAGGCGGCACACAACGCTTGCCACGTGCCGTGGGTAAATCCAAAGCCATGGACTTGGCTCTGACAGGCCGCATGATGGACGCCTCAGAAGCCGAGCGCGCAGGTTTGGTCAGCCGCGTGGTGCCGTTAGACAAACTGATGGAAGAAACCTTGGGTGCGGCCTTGATGATTTGCGGTTACTCGCAAATCGCCGCCATGGCCGCCAAAGAGTCGGTCAACCGTGCGTTTGAAAGCAGCTTGTCCGATGGCGTGATGTTTGAGCGTCGCATGTTCCACGCCTTGTTCGCCACGGCCGACCAAAAAGAAGGCATGGATGCGTTTGTCAACAAACGACCTGCCGCTTTCACCAACCAATAAGCCCGCCCAACAGACGGACCCGATGCCAAAGACGCAGGACGACGACAAGCTAAGCATTCAGACACAAGCAGTCATGGCGCTTGGCTGTGCTGTCGTTTATTTTTATGCTTTCAAACTCAACCAATACTGGTTTGAGCAGTTGGAGTTTTCTCCTGGCGTCAACTGGGTTTTTATTCCCAGCGGCCTACGCTTGCTGCTGGTGCTGGTGTTGCTGCGTACAGGTGCGATTGGTATCACCTTAGGTTCCATTGCCGTCAACTACAGCTTTGACTTCGCGCCCGAGTCTCACGTGTTCAACATCGTGACCGGCCTGATTTCTGGCACATCACCATGCTTGGCCCGTTACGTTGCCAAGAACTGGTTCAAGCTGAAAACCGAGCTCACCAACTTAGATGCACAACTCTTACTCAAAATTTCTATTTTGTTTGCCGCAACCAACGCACTGTTACACCAGCTTTGGTTTTTCTGGATTGGGCAGATACATGACTTCATTTCGAGCACCCTCGTCATGGGTGTCGGTGACTGGTTTGGCACGGTCTTGGTGCTAACTACTGCCAGTCTTGTCATCAAACTTTACAAGCTAAGCCAAGCAAGTAAATTCTGAAAATGAAAAAACCCATCGTTTTGACATGATGGGTTTTTTTGTTTGGTGGTGATAGGTGGATTTGAACCACCGACATCAGCATTATGAATGCTGCGCTCTAACCAACTGAGCTATATCACCGAATCTCTGCGCGAGATTGTAAACCATTTTTCAGACTGATTGCTCGAAACATGGGCAGCGGTGAGGGACGTCAGCGACCCCGCGGTTGAAGTTGGCAGTCTCAACTAAGGAGGCTGCCAATGATTTCTTGCGAAGAAACACCAGCTGTTGATAAATGTCATTGAAGACGGTTCATGTCATTCGTAGACTGAGAACGTGCCTTGAGTTGGGTAAGGAGCGAATATGAGAAATACTGAACCGTCTAGCGGTGGACTTGCACTTGTGAGCAACACACCGAAAACAGAGGCGACGAGTCATTTGTGTGCCAATTGCCATAGCTGTGAATTTGTGATGCCTTCGGAAACATCGTGCACAGGGCTGAGGTGCGGCTATCAATACTTTTTAGTCCTGCCATTTCTAAGAAAAGTGACCCGTATGGATCATTTTCCGGAAGTGAATGCGATTCACGCTTGTGAACACTGGTGCGAAAAGAAATTGACAGGGACAAAATAATTTTTACTAATTTCGAAGCGTTAGGCGACTGGAAACTCGGCCCAAGGGAAAACCTAAGTTAAATAATCGATGCGCTTAACTCAGTAAAACATAGCCTTTGGCAATCAGGCACTCACGCAACGCAATGATGGCGTTGTTAGACGCATATCGGTCACCGTACTTGCTGAGCACTTGCTTTTGGCAGACCACCAAGTCAGCTTTGTATTTGCGAAGGTCATCGCCTTGCAGCGCGACATAAGGCGCATGGTTGCCATTGCTGATTGGCATTCCCGGCTGCCATGTCGACGAGCAAGCGCATAACTCAGACACCAATGCTAGGGTTGTTAGTACCAAACGTATCAAGCGCTGTAACTGCATGAATTAATCTCATTTTAATATTCTTATTATATTGAGATTAATTAACGAGACAAGCAGCATAAAGCTTTAGGGAACGCACTGAGCGTTGTCAAGCAGACACAGCGGCCTGCTCCATCACCTTGCTGAGATTGGCAAAGTATTTGTCTGCAACTTTGGTTGGAACAAGGTATTTGGTACGGCGGTTTTTACCTTCAAAGGTTTGCGCAATGAGGCCAGACTCGCGCAAGTCGTCTAACTTGCGGTGAATGGTCGCTGGGCTTGCAATGGACGCCATGGCCATGGCGTCCGTCACTGTCAAGGCTTTGCCTTGCGCATGGTGAAGCGCAATCACATGAAGCAACTGCTTGGCTGTCTCATCAACATTGGACAACTGGGTGGCCGAACCATCAATCGCATTCGCGAGTGACAGGAAACGCAGATATAGATTTTTCATAAAAACTCCTGTGAAGACAGCTTCACTTTATGAGCATTGTTTTCAAATTCAAGCGAGAAAACAGGAATGATTGACGATTGTCAACATCGCTGCGGGTTTAATTTTCGAAAGGCGCCAACACACCAAAGTTGCGTTGCGCATAGGCCAAGCCATGCCCAGCTTGGGCGCCAAAGTCGTGCACTTCGCCAATCAAAATATCGTGGTCTCCCGCCGACACGACTTGCACCAAACGGCAGTCAAACCAAGCAAGCACATCGTCCAAGCGAGGGTGTTGGTGCTTGCCACGCACCAAGGTTTGACCTGCAAAACGTTCTTGCTGAGTGCCTTGGGCGAATTTGAGCGCCAGCTCTTTTTGCTGAGCACCCAGAACATTCACCATGTAGCCTCCCGCCTCCACAAACGCCAGATGGCTGAGCGAGCTTTTACGCACGCTCCACAAAACCATCGCAGGGTCTAGCGACACGGTGTTGAACGAATTACAAGTCATGCCCCAGTCTTGCCCTTGGGTGTGCGCGGTCACCACGGTCACGCCTGTGGTGAAGCAACTCATCGCGTCTTTGATGTTCACGCCGTACTTTCTGTGTCTTTCTTTACAAAAACGCGTGTGCATCCTGTGCGGCCACACGACCTTCGTCGGTGGGGACAACCCATACGTCGATAGCGCTATTGTCGGCGTGAATGGCGCAGACACCCTCGCCTAGGGCCTTTGTGTTGCGTGTGGCATCCACCTTGAGACCTAGGTAGGCCAGTGCATCGCACACCTGTTGGCGCAACACCGCATCGTGCTCACCAATGCCGCCCGTGAAGGCCAGCACATCCAAGCCACCAATGCAGGCACTCAAGGCGCCCACTTCACGCACCACGCGGTGGGCAAACAAGTCGGTGGCGAAACGCGCAGCCTCGGTGCCCGAGGCACGCAAGGTGCGCATGTCCGCGCTCTCGCCCGACACGCCCAACAAGCCGCTTTGCTTGTAGAGCAGATTTTGAATTTGATCATGGCCCCAGCCCTGTTCCATCAAATAGAGCAACACACCTGGGTCAAGTGCGCCGCTGCGCGTGCCCATCATCAAACCGTCCAAGGCCGAGAAGCCCATGGTGGTGGCGCGGCTATGGTGCTCGGTGGTGGCACACACGCTGGCCCCGTTGCCCAAGTGGGCCATCACGGTGCGACCTGCCGATCGAGGCACGTCACGTTGCAACACTTGGCTCACGTATTGGTAGGACAGGCCATGAAAGCCATAGCGCCGCACACCTTGTTGGGTGAGTTGGCGGTCAATGGCGAAGGTGGTTTCTAGCGGCGAGAGGGTTCGATGAAACGCCGTGTCGAAACACGCCACTTGTGGCACGGTGGGAAACGACTCTGCAAAAGCGCGAATGCCTGCCAAGTTATGCGGTTGGTGCAGAGGGGCCAACGCGTTCAGTGTGGCGAGTTGTGCCAGCACCTCATGCGTCACGCGCACACTGCTGACGTAAAAAGCGCCCCCATGCACGACGCGATGCGCGATGGCCTGCACACGCAAATGGGCGAAGCGCGACGCCAGCAAATCTTTGAGCGTCTTGAGCGCGGCATCAAACACGTCTTGTGCAGGCAGCACTGCGACGTCTGCTGTTTCTTTGTTTTGCCCCGTGACACAAAAGCTGATGCGTGGCTGGCCCGAAGGCTCTAGGCCTTCAATGTTGCCCGTCACTTCGGCCTCACCCATGCAAGCACCAAGGCCTGAGCCTTGAACTGGGTAGAGCGCGAACTTGAGGCTGGACGAACCGGCGTTAACGGACAAGATGCTCATGCGGGATGTGTGCGGTAGTGGTGGGCAATCAGCTTGGCCAACAAGGCCGACGCACTGCGTGTGGTGGCGCTGTCAGCCCGGCTGGTCAACGCAATAGGCACACGCGCACCCAACACCACGCCTGCGCCTGAAGCGCCAGCCAAGTATTCAAGTTGTTTGGCCATCATGTTGCCCGACTCCAAATCAGGCGCGACCAAAATGTCGGCTTGGCCTGCAACGGCTGAAGCAATGTGTTTGATTTCTGCCGCGTGCGTGGACACTGCGTTGTCAAACGCCAGCGGGCCATCCAGCAAACCACCGGTGATTTGCCCACGGTCCGCCATCTTGCACAAAGCCGCAGCGTCTAGCGTGGAGGGAATATTGGGGTTGACGGTTTCCACCGCCGACAAAATGGCCACCTTGGGCACGGCCACACCCATGATTTGCGCAAACAAAATCGCGTTTTGCACGATGTCTGCTTTTTCACACAAAGTTGGCGCGATGTTCAATGCCGCATCGGTGATGTACAGCGGCTTGGGGTACATGGGCGCTTCAAAGCGAAACACATGCGACATGCGCCGCCCCGTACGCAAACCCTTTTCAGACACCACTGCATGGATCAGCTCATCGGTGTGCAGGCAGCCTTTCATCAAGGCTTCCAGCTTTTTGTCTGCAGCCATCTGCGCAGCCACTTGGGCGGCCTCGTGGCTGTGCGCGACATCAATCAATTCGATGCCGGTCAAATCGATGCCCGCTTCGGCAGCCACGGCGCGCAGTTTCTTTTCAGGCGCAATCAGCACCGCTTGAATAAGCCCCGCATGATGCGCGTCCATCGCGCCTTGCAAAGAGTCGGCATCGCAAGGATGCACCACACCACAACGCACTGGTTCTAGATGCGCGCCCATGGCCAGCAAATTGGCATGGCGCTGCTCGGGGTCAAACAGGCTGATGTGCGCCGCAGGGATGCGCGGCATGCGCAGCTTCTCCGTCGGGGCCATCACCTTGGCAACGCCAGACAACACGCGCTCGCCCTTTTGGTTGACCAACAGGCAATCGAGGTCGATGGTTTTTTTGTCGTCGTGTTTGGCAGTACAAACGACCGTCACATTCAGCGTGTCGCCCACGCGCACGGGGCGGCTGAAATGCAGGTTTTGCTCAAGGTAGATCGTGCCGGGGCCGGGGAACACTGTGCCCAGCAAACTGCTGATCAGCGCGCCGCCCCACATGCCGTGGGCAATCACGCCATGGAACAGCGTGGCGTTCGCATACGCAGGATCCAGATGCGCAGGGTTGGTGTCGCCTGACACGGCCGCAAACGCTTGGATGTCTGCCACCGTCAAGGTGCGCACGGCACGTGCGGTTTGCCCGATCGTGATGTCATCGTAGGGGTAGTTCTCCAGCCATTCGTTCTTGGGGTCGTTGGTGGTTTCGGTGATGTCGGTCATGGTTACTTTCAATTGACGGCGTGGCTGCCCGCATCCACATAAATGGTTTGACCCGTCATGCCGCTGGCAGCATCGGTACACAAGAAGGTGCTGAGGTTGGCGATTTCTTCTAAGGTCACCAAACGACCCAGCGGCGATTTGGCGATGTTGCTTTGCATGAGTGCATCAAACGCTTCGATGCCCGACGCCGCACGCGTGAGGATGGGTCCCGGCGACACCGCGTAGACACGAATGCCTTGCGGCCCCAGCTCTAGGGCCATGTAACGCACCAACGATTCCAACGCGGCTTTCACAGGCCCCATCAGCCCATAGTGCGGCACCGCTTCGTCAGCGCCGAGGTAGGTCATGGTGACCAGGCTGCCCCCCTGGTTCATGTGGGGGGTGCACAGTTTGGCGAGTGTGGCGAATGAATGACAAGACACGTCCATCGCACGCGCAAAGCCCGTGCTGGAGCTGTCAATCACGCGGCCATGTAAGTCTTGCAGCGGTGCCCAAGCGATGGAGTGAACCACAAAGTCCAAGCGCCCCAGTTTGGCCACGGCATAGGCCACCAACTTCTCCAAGTCTTCAGGGGTTTCGATGTTGCAGGTTTGCAAGTCCATGCCCAAAGACTGTGTGAGCGGCTCGACAAACGGGCGTGCTTTGTCGTTCAAACACGAGGCCACCACCTCTGCGCCCATGGCGTGTGCTTGCCGCACACAACCCCAAGCAATGCTCTGTTCGTTAGCGAGGCCAAGCACCAAGCCCTTTTTGCCGTGTAAATCAAACGCTGAACTCGGATTCATAAAAATTCCTTAAAACCACCGGTGGGTTCAAAACGCCCCGCCACAAAACGCAAACGTGTCGGTCCGCGCATGGCGCGCTGGGCAACCGAATGGCGCGGGTCGCCTGGGTAGCAAAGCGTGCGCACGCCGTCGTCATCAAACGGCTCGGGCAGCACCAAATGTGGTGTCTGTTGTTGGGCCAGGCGCAACACACTGGCGGCATTGGCGTGCGCCAGCAAAGACACCAAGGTCATGATTTGCGGGGGTGCCAATGGCAAGTCGCCCGCCCAGTAGCGGGTCAAAGCAGCCATCGGCGTCAGCCACACACTGTCAATGGCCTCAATGTTGTCGTGGATGGGGTGCTGCCCCTCGGGCAACACCGCCACAAAGAAACGCGTGTCAAATCGTTGATTGGTCACCGAGGGCTGACGCGGCGTGATCCAGCGCGACCAAGGCGCCAAACGCTGCGTGTCTAGTCGCAAGCCCGTCGCTTGCAACACCTCAGCAAAAGTTTGGCCACCATGCAACTGCTGTTGCCAGTGCCGCCGTTGGGCGGCGTCATACGCCAAGGCCTCATCACCCAACAAGGGGGCATCGGTACGGGCGAACAACACACCACACTCTTCCAATACTTCACGCACCGCAGCCACATACAAGCCAGCAGCCGTGTGCATGGCAAGTTCAGCCTCACCCAACGCGCGGTGCAGATCTGCAGGCGCAACGTCTAAATAGGTGTGTGTTTGGGGCGCGCAATCGGCCGGGTCTAATTTGCCGCCCGGAAAAACAAAAGCGCCGCCTAACACCGCCGAAGCTGTGTGGCGACGCAGCAAAAAGACTTGCAAGCCTTCTTGAGAATCATCCCGTAACAACACCACCGTGGCCGAGGCCCGTGGAGGTGTTGTCACGATGTCGCTGTTAAGTTGCATGAACCGCAGCGATAACTCAGAGAATTACTTGGTCGGATAAGCCAAGTCCACACGGCGGTTTTGCGCCCAAGCGGCTTCATCGTGGCCCATGGCTTGTGGCTTCTCGCTGCCAAAGCTGACAGGCTCAACTTGGCCTTCTTTCACGCCATACACCTTGAGGCCGCGCACCACGGCTTCGGCACGCTTTTGGCCCAACGCCAAGTTGTACTCGCGGCCACCGCGCTCATCGGCATTGCCCTCTGCACGAATTTTCAAAGCCCCATTGGCAGCCAAATACTTACCTTGACGCTCCACCACAGCAGCTTGGTCCGCTTTGATGTCGAACTTGTCGAAATCAAAGTACACGCTGCGCTCTTTAGAGATCAGGCTGTTGGGGTTCAAGTGATCGGCCAAAACCGGCGCCACAGTAGACATGGCAGGGGCAGCAGACGTGGCAGAAGCGTCAGACACATTGTCAAGCTTGGTTGAACTGCATGCAGACAACAAAGCAACCGACACGAGGGACAAGAGAGCAAAGGAACGAGTGGACATGATTTGGAACTGTAAAAAAATAACCGTCTAATTTTAGCGGACATTGCTTTCTGCCTTAAGTGTTGTTTTTTTTGACATATTTTGAAAATCTTTTATAAATCAACAACATAGGTAATTTTCTTAATTTAATTTATTTAAATTTTTTAAACGAAATATAAAGTGTTCATAATGACAAGATGTGATCCATCGGCACCGCTTGGGCTAAGAAATGACGCATTGACCTAGCCTTCTAAGCCCATGTAAATTCGATTCCCCGTTAGAAATTTCGGCAGTTTGAAAACAAAAATACGTGCCGCCAAGTCGGTTCGGAGGATCAAAAGATGTCAACTTTCAAAATATTGGTGACCAGTCAGAAAGGTGGCGTTGGCAAGAGCACCGTGTCTGCCAATTTGGCCGCTTATTTGCGTCGCCAAGGTCAAACCGTGACCCTGATCGACTTTGACACCCATGCCTCCTCAAGCACCTGGCTCACCCGCGCCCCCAATATTGGCGTGGTGGTTCAGCACCATGTTTTGCCCTTGGACCAAGGCGGCAACCGTCCCATCTTGGACGCACGTTTGCATTTGCGTCGTGCGGCCAGCAGCACGGAAGTGGTGATTTGCGACCTGACGTGGACCGACTCGATCGCGGGCGAATTGATGTTCGAATACGATTTGGTCATCGTGCCCACCTCCGTGTCTGAAATTGAATTAACGGCGACCGCGGGCTTCTTGAGCCGCCACCGTTGGGTGTTCGATTCCGCCATTCACATACCGCCAACCTTGCTGGTGTGCCCGACCCGCGTGCATCCCGAGCAACTACGCAGCGATGTGTTTTCCAAGCAGCGTTTTCCTGTCAGCTTCATGCTCGCCCCACCCGTGCTCGAAGCGCAGTCGGCGCGCGACATGTTCGAGCGTGGTTATTTGATGGATCTGCAAGACGCCTGCGGCACGTCCTTCAATGAATTTGGCAGATCGGTCTGTGCTGCACGCGACATGCGTCTGGCATCCTTGGGCTTGCGACAAGCTCTCCCCCTGACGCAGCCCCGCACACGCGTCGCCACGCAAACCCTGCGCACTGTAGGCGCCGCCAGCATGGACACGGCAAGCATGAAGCGCAACAATTTGTTGAGCACCATGAGTACGCTGTCGAGCCAATACTCCATCTTGGGTCGCCACCGCATGCAAAAAATTCGCCCAGAAGAAATGGCAACGAAATCAGCCCCCCACACAGGTGCACCCCAAAACGCGCACATGGCGTCTATGGGCATTCCTCAATTCCTCAAACGCATGTCCCTGGGGGTCATGAGCAAATGAACACGCCGCCCATGAATTCAGATCCGCAATTTCTGTCCTTCAAAGGACTCAAGCAGTACACCCCTGAAGAAGGCTGGGGACAAGTCAACGCCATGCTGGCGGACAACGTCCCCACCTTGACCGAAACGCCAGATGCACCTGACCCTGGGGCGACGATGTTTGACCCACTCATCCACGAGTTGTTCGAACAATTGCGCGTGCCCCCGAGCGATGAATTGACACAAACTTGGCGCACGATTGCCGCAGAGGTCAATTTGCTAACGCAGCGCATGGCCTTGCAACGCGAATTGCAAGAGCGCTTGCAAAAGCTCGACCAAGACATGGTCCACTTGCGCACCACCATCTTGTCGCACTTGACCGATGTGCAACAAGTGGCTGACCAGCAACTGTCATCGGCACGCTTGCGTGCCGAAGTCTCAGCCCTTGCCCAACACAAATTGGCCGCCAAGCTGACGACCCATCGTTAACTCTTCAACGCCTAGGAGGCGATGCGCATGTTGGACAAAATGAATCAAATTTACCCGGTGCGCTACACCGTGTTCATCGCCTCGGTGGTGTTGCTGATCTTCACCTTGCTAGGTGCCGTCGGACTCGGTTTGAGTGGCTGGTGGCCCACACTGTTTTTGGTGTTGACAGGCATTGGTTTGTACGATCTGCAACAAGCGCACCATGCAATTTTGCGCAACTACCCTGTGGTGGGTCATCTGCGCTTCATGCTGGAGTCCATCCGCCCCGAGATTCGCCAATATTTTTTAGAGTCAGAAACCGAGGCCACGCCTTTTTCGCGCGCACAACGCACCTTGGTGTACTCACGCGCCAAAGGCCAAACCGACAAAAGACCTTTTGGCACACAACTCGATGTGCGTTCGGTCGGCTACGAATGGATCAACCACTCCCTGATTACCACCCAACTCGCTGGTCACGACTTTAGGGTCAAAGTGGGCGGCAAAGATTGCACCCAGCCCTACGACATCAGCCTGTTCAACGTGTCGGCCATGAGTTTTGGAGCGCTCAGCGCCAATGCCGTGCTGGCCTTGAACTTAGGTGCGAAGTTGGGCGGTTTTGCGCACGACACCGGCGAAGGCTCCATCTCGCGTCACCACCGCACACACGGCGGTGATTTGATTTGGGAAATTGGTTCCGGCTACTTTGGTTGTCGTGATGGCACAGGCCACTTCAGCCCCGAACGCTTTGTGGAAAACGTTTGCTCACCACAAGTCAAGATGGTGGAGATCAAACTCAGCCAAGGCGCCAAACCCGGGCACGGTGGCGTGCTACCTGGCCCCAAAGTGACCGAGGAAATCGCCGAAGCCCGTGGGGTCATGGTGGGCCAAGACTGCATCTCACCCGCCTGCCACAGCAGCTTTTCAACGCCACTGGGTTTGATGCAATTTGTGCAACAGCTTCGCACCCTCAGCGAAGGCAAGCCCGTGGGTATCAAGTTGTGCATTGGCCATCCTTGGGAATGGTTCGCCATTGTCAAAGCCATGCTCGAAACAGGTATTCAGCCGGACTTCATCGTGGTCGACGGCGCTGAAGGTGGCACAGGTGCTGCCCCCTTGGAGTTTTCAGACCACATGGGCATGCCCCTGCAAGAAGGTCTGCGCTTGGTGCACAACACGCTGGTGGGGGTGGGCTTGCGCACATCCATTCGTGTGGGTGCCAGCGGCAAAATTGTGAGCGCCTTTGACATGGCCAGAGCCTTGGCCTTGGGTGCGGATTGGTGCAACAGCGCACGCGGATTCATGTTTGCGCTTGGTTGCATCCAAGCACAAACTTGCCATACCGGCAACTGCCCCACGGGTGTCACCACGCAAGACCCCACGCGACAAATGGCCTTGGTGGTGCCCAGCAAAGCAGATCGCGTGCACAACTTCCACACGAACACCCTCGAAGCTTTGCAAGAGTTGATGGAAGCCTCTGGATTACAAACACCGCATGACTTCACGCCGCGTCACATCATGCGTCGCGTGACAGAAACACAAACCCTGCATTTGTCTGACTTGGTGGACAGCCTTGAAACCGGCGCACTGCTGAAAAGCGACCTCAGCGGATTGCCAAGCGCTTTCAGCGACTGGCCACTGACCCGCGCCAGCAGCTTTGCCTTGCAAACGGCGGCATAAAACCCCGCCTGATTTAGTCAGGCGCGCGTGGGAACTGGACCACTTTTTCGCGCGCCACAGGTGGCGGAGCAGCTGACGCAGCCGCGGCCGCCGCAGCTGCGGCACGGGCCTTCTCAGCGGCGCGCTCGGCCGCTGCTTTCTCGGCAGCCGCTTTATCCGCCGCAGCTTTGGCAGAACGGGCAGCAGCAGCCACTTTCTCGGCCATGGCGGCACGCTCGGCCGCCAGTTGCTCGGCAGATTTCTCTTGTTTCTGGGGCTGCATGCGCATCGCCACTGCACGCTCAGCCGCCGCTTTTTGCTGCGCCAAGCGCTCGGCTGCCGAAGCCTTCTCAGACACTGCGGCGGCCTTTGCGGCTTGCATCGCCTGATCGGCCGCCTTTTGGGCATCGCCCGCTGCGGCAGACGCTTTCGTCAACGTCTTCTCTACGTTCTTGAGTGCCGTGGCTTCTGCCGCCGTTTGCGCACGTTCGCGCACTTGCACAGCGGCGTTCAAATCTGCTTTAATTTTTTGAATTTCTGTCAACAGCACCTGCGTGCTGGGTCCTTGCGCGGCGACAGACGCAAGTTGCGATTTCGCCGAAGTTTTTTCGACCACAAACTCCAACTTGCTCTCTAAGGCCGAGAGCTGTTTTTGCATGTCTTTGAATTTCAAATCGCTGGACTTGTTGGCCTCAGTCGCGACAACAGCGGGCATCGTCGCCATGCTCTTACCAATTTCCTCCAAGCGCTTGGCCACTTGGGTTTGGGTGGTGATGACTTCTTCTTGTTTCTCGGTAATTTCAGAGAAATCAGAGTTGGTTTTTCCAATCGCCGTCAGACTGGCATCAACCTCAATCACGCGTTTGGCCATGGCATAGACCATGGTGTCGAGCTCTTTGATGGACTTGGTCATCTTCAAGGTGATGGCAAAGAAGATGCCCATAGCGATCAACAGGCAGGCACAAAACCCGCCCAACATGATGCGCGAGTGCATCACATTGCGACGGTTGTTTTCTTGAATTTTGGACACCACGGCGCGCATGGTGGCACTCACGTCTGCGGCAATCGAGGCAGAGCGCGTTGACACCTCGGCAGAGTCAAGCACCACGGAGGTGAGTTCTTCGATTTGACGCGCCACCTCATTGGTGTCCAGCGATTGCGAGGCAATTTCGGTCAACTTGTCTGCCGTCGCGGCCACATCTATTTCGGCTTGCGCGGGCACAGCTGCCTCTGCTTTGGGTTGTTGTTCATCCGCCATGTTCAAGCCTTTGTGTGGTTTTGTTCTTCAAGCCGGTCGAGTCGGGCATTGAGTGTCTGTATATCGCCGGTGAGCCTGCCCATGCGGACTTGTAGCTCTTCACTCCATGTATCGGCTTCAGAGGCCATGTCTTGAATCGGGACATCGGCAGCGGGCGTTGCGGATGAGTCGTTGGACTCGGGCAGCAATTCTTGGCTGGGGGCAGCGCTGTCCACCCAATCGGTGAGTGTGGGCACTTGCGCCAAGGCCTCCGCAGACAAGCTTTCGGCATCGGCGGGCAAATCAGGGACCATGATCTTGGGAATCGCGTCGATCTGAAAGGCCAACTCAAACGCAGGCTCTTGCGTGTCCACAGCCTCAGGCGCGAGGGCGGCGGCGTCGGGGCTGGTTTTGTCGTGTTTTTGACTCATAAGCGCATTCCTTGCGGTCGCATCAGGGCTTTGAAAATTGGGCTTGCATCGATTGGGTGTTGCGCAACCACCCTTTGGCCAACAAGGGGCTGGATTGCATGAAGGCATCCGCTTGTGTCTTCGCCTCAAAAGGACCAGCCACCAGTATGAAATACCGCTTGCCCGTGTCTTTGTGGCGTGCGCGCAGGATGCGGGCCTTGGCATAGACCGCGTGGCTGCGCTGGAAGCTGCGAATTTCGTCCTGCGTGTCCATGGCAGCGAGTTGCACCACATAGCCGTTGGCAGGCAATTGGCTCACCCAAGCGTCGTTGGCGTTGGCCTCTGTCTTGGTGTCAGCCTTGGCGTCGACCTTGGTTTGCGCCTTCACCTCTACGGGTGCAGGCGCAGAGGCCACCACCACGGGCTCGGCAGCAGCGGAGGCCACGGAGGCCGCCTCTTGCGCCTCGCTGGCCACACGGCCCGCCTCTTGGGCCATGGATGCGGCCAGTTCAGCCGTAGCCAAAGCTTCGGCACTGGCTGCAGCCGAAGCGGCAGCGGCACTTGCCGCCTCGTCAGCCGCGGCCAAAGCAGGTGTGCCGCGCAGCAGGTATTTTTTCATCGCCTCGGTTTCTTGCAGCACAAAATCTTGGTACATCAAGCCAAACGCCACGAGGGACAAGAGCAGCACCAACAGCAGCCAGCCTGCGCGTGATTTGCGAGCGGGTTGCTTGAACATATCCACATCCGCTGTGCCCACTGATGTAGGGTCTGATGTGAGGGCGGGCGTGAGGGCCGATGTCGACGCATGAAGCACCGGTTCGCGTGAGGTATCAGGAATGGTCGATGCAGGCGCAGGCGCAGCCGCAGACGCCAATGGCGTTTTGACCGCCGCAAATCCGGGCACACGCCAAGCAGTTTTAGTTGGAATATTGAGCAACCGAGAGACCGAGGTCACTTCGTCGTTCAACACGGGGGGGGCTGGCAAGAATGCCGGCTCGATCAATTCAGGCTCAGGGGGGGTGGCGACAGTGGGAGTGGCGGTGGCGACCCAGTCCGTCAATTTCTTTGTGGGTTCACCGGCCTCGGTTTCCACGTCCCATTTCAGCAAGTTTTTGCCAAATGCTTCGAGCTTGCTCTGGTAATTGCCAGCACGGTTGATGAGCAAAATCACGCTGATGTTGCCGGCAGGGAAACCGTTGACCAAACGCGCCAGCAGTTGCAGCTCAAAGTCTTGCATCAAGATGGAATCGCGGAACACCAAGAAACGGCGCGGCGCGTGTTTTTTGTCCTTCTCCAGCGCTTGGTCCAGCGTGATTTCAGACAAAATTTCGTTGAATTTTTGAACCAGCCGCTCAGAATTGGTAGAGCTGCACCACTCGATGTGGTTCTCACCCTTGGCGCGCAGACGCTCTTCAAACAACGCGCCGTAGAAGTCGAGCACGCGTTCGTGGTCGCTCAACACGGCGAGATTGATGCTGCCTTCGGTCAATGACTTCAGGAGTATTTCAAATCGCAAGCGATCACCGGGGCTTTGGTAGAGGTCTGTCATGCGGGCTCAAACTAGGGTCTTAGGGGTTCATCAAAACGCCGTTTGAATCGAACTTCATCTCATCAGGCACAGAAGGCGCAGGTTTGACCACATCATGGCCACGACCATAAGACTGGTTCAGACTGAACACATAGGCAATGACCTGCGCAACCGCGTGGTACAGCGCCTCTGGAATCGGGTGATCCAACTTGGTCGTGAAGTATAAAGCGCGCGCCAGCAAAGGCGCCTCAAAAATATAAACGTTGTGCGCTTTGGCTTCCTCACGAATGCGTGCGGCCAAACCGTCTTCCCCTTTGGCAACCAACAGCGGCGCGCCGTCGCCCATGGGGTCATAGGTCAAGGCCACCGCGAAGTGGCTTGGGTTGGTGATGACCACGTCGGCATCTTTGACCTTGGTCATCATCTTGTTGTTCAAGATCTCGCGCTGACGGCGGCGAATTTGGCCTTTGACCTCGGGGTTACCTTCCGAGTTCTTCATCTCGTCGCGCACCTCTTGCTTGGTCATCTTCAACTTCTTGTTGAGTTGATGGCGTTGCAGCGGCACATCGATCAAAGCCACCAACACCAAGCCCAGGCTGAGCCAAAAACACGAATCCACGATGATGGTGCCCGCCACTTTGACGGCGGGGTTCAAATCCATTTGCGAGATATGGGTCAAGTCCTGCAAGTTGTTCATCACTGAGAACAACAAAATCGCACCGACCACCAAAAATTTACCCAACGACTTGGCCAAGTTGATGAACGCGTCAGGTCCAAACATGCGCGCCAGACCCGTCATCGGGTTGAGCTTGCTGAAGTTGGGCAAGATCATCTTGGGCGAGAAGATAAAACCACCGGCTAAGGTGGTCGACAAAATCGCGATCACATAAAGGATTGCCAGCAGAGGCAGTACGATCAAAAAACCATCCACCACAGAGCTGCCGAAAATAGCGGGCAATAGTTCCGGTTTGTCGGTGATGCGGCGGTCAAATTGCAGCTGATGTTTGAACAAATCGCTCATGCTGCTGAAGATGTGCTGCCCCATCATGGTGAAGAACAGCGTGGCAATCACCATCATGGCCGCAGGTGCCAATTCTTGCGAGCGCGCGATTTGCCCGTCTTCACGAGCCTTTGACAGCCGCTGCGCCGTGGGTTCTTCGGTTTTGTCTTGGCCGCTTTCTTCCGACATGTCAGCCTCCCAGATACGAACGCAGCATCACAAATGCCTGCGCCCATACCCAATCAATGCGGGCCACGTTGTTGCCCATCGAAAAAATCATGACGATGAAGCCCGTCAAGATCAGCGCGGGAAAGCCCACCGTAAAAATATTCAAACTCGGCGCCGCACGGGCGACAAAACCTAGGCCCACGTTGATGAAGAGCAAGGTCATCATCACTGGCAATGCAATCAACAAAGCACCCAAGAACATCATGGAGCTCCAGTTGATCATCTTGCCCAACATATCTTGGGTAAAAAACTCTTGCCCAATCGGCACGAGCTTGAACGACTCCATCACCAAGCCAAACACGATGAGGTGGCCACCCATGCCTAAGAACACCAGCGTGCCCATGATGTTGAACAACTGGGACAACACGGGCACGCTGCCCATGTTGGGATCGACCATATTGGCCATAGACAAGCCCATAGAGCCCGACATGGCTTGGCCGGCCACCACCATCGCAGCCGAGGCCACTTGGAACACCAAGCCCATGGTCAAGCCGATCAAGATTTGGCGAGAAATTTCTAGCAAACCGTCAGCGGTGACGGGGTCAATCTTGGGAATGTCAATTTGCTGAGAGACAAAAAATGCCATCGCAAACGCCAAGCACATGCGAATGCGCATATTGACGGCACGGATCGAAAAAATAGAGGTGAACGCCAAGAAAGCAGACAAGCGCAACATGGGCCAAATGACGACCAAAAACTTGTCTAAGATTTCTATCAGCGAAGCGTTCATGTCTGTGGCGCGTGTTACATGAACAAACTGGGAATGCGTGTGAAGATGCCCTTGGTGTAATCCACCATGGTGTTGATCATCCAGCCACCGGCCATCGACATGGTCATGCCCACGGCCAAAATCTTCGGGATGAAACTCAAGGTCTGCTCGTTGATCGAGGTGGCGGCTTGAAAAATACCCACCACCAAACCGACGATCAAACCCACCCCCAACAAGGGGCCAGAAATGATCATCGTCATCCACAACGCTTGACGCGCCAAATCGACAACTGCTGCGCTATCCATCGTCCTACTCCTTAGAAAACAAAGCTGTTGGCCAGCGAGGCCATCAACAGCGTCCAACCATCAATCAGCACGAACAGCATGAGCTTGATCGGCATCGAAATAATCATGGGTGACAACATCATCATGCCCATGGACATCAACACGCTGGCAACGATCAAGTCGATCACGACAAACGGGATGTAAATCAAGAACCCAATCGTGAACGCACTCTTGATTTCAGATGTGATGAATGCGGGCATTAAGGTGGTGAAGGGCACTTGCGTGGCATCCGTCAACTCACGGCGATTGGAAATTTGCATGAACATGGCAATGTCGTCTTCACGGGTTTGCTTGGTCATGAAGTCGCGCACGGGCACTTCGGCTTTGATCAATGCTTTGTCAAAGTCGAGATTGCCGTTCATATAGGGCCCGAGCGCATCGTTGTAAACCGTCTCGAAGACAGGCGACATGATGAAGAAGGTCAAAAACAAAGCCAAACCCACCAACACCGTGTTGGGGGGAGTTTGTGCGGTACCAATCGCTTGGCGCAAGATGGACAGCACGATGATGATGCGCACAAAAGAAGTCATCATCATCAACATGGACGGCAGCAACGTGAGCGTGGTCATCAAACCCAGCAATTGCAGGCTCATGCTGTACTGCTGGCCACCCTTGCCAGCGCCCGTCACATTGACCAAGGGAATGCCTTGGGCATGCGCCATCATGGGCAGTGTGGCCATGGCCAACAACAGCAC
>CANBWY010000026.1 GCA_947373245.1 Comamonadaceae bacterium | reverse complement strand
GTGGCCGACGCCAGCGCCGTGCGCTAAGCGTTTTCCCTAGCTCAATTTGGCCCTTTTGGGCTAAATAACCCTCAAGGGCCCGCCAGAAATGGCAGGGCCCTTGCTTTTTTATGGCAATTCGAAGACACTTGCCCATCCAATTTTCGGGTTAACCCGAAGATTCACTGTCACTTAGAAGCTTTAAGAACGGCGATTTTTCCATGCCTTTACGCACCGTCAAGACCAACATCGTTCAGTCCATCCGCGCCTTTCGCGTGCCAGATCTGCAAGAAGCAGCCCAAGGTTTGGGTCATCACTTTTTGTATGTCAACTTGGCTCAAGCGCAGAGCAAGCAAGACATTTTGGATGTCATCTCCAAAGGGTTCAACTTGTCTGCCCAGGCCAGCAAAAACTTTGATTCTTTGTACGACGGCATGACTGACCCCCTGCACAAGTCTGGCCCACAGCCTGGTTTTATCGTGGTGTTGGAGCACATTCCTGCACACGCCAAGTTTGACAAAGAAGCCCGCGAACAGCTGCTGGACATCTTCCGCGAAGCGTCGGACTACTGGTCTGACCGCAAAGTAGCGTTCCGTTGCTTCTACTCGTTCTCGGTGGCGCGCGCCCCTTCTGCTGAAAAAGCAGGCGCATCGCCCGAAGGTATCGAGTTGTTGGCAGAAGGCGAAAAAATGCCAACTGACAAATTGGTCGATGTGTCGCCCATGGCTTTGCGCATGAGCAGCCCGTTCAACGCGGGTTACTGGCAAACAGCGGCTTAAATCAGCGCTGCTTGTCTGCAGCGCTAAAAAACAAAACCCGTCGCAGGCAGCTGCTGACGGGTTTTTTTATGACATCACGTCTGTGGCGCGGTCATGAACGGTGGCTCAAAGGCTTTGAACCAGCGCGACATACTGTGCAACCGGCACTTCTTCGGCACGGCGTTGCACGTCAAAGTGACCCGCAAAATTACGCGCTTCTAGCCAGCGACCCAAGGTGTGGCGCAGCAGCTTGCGGCGTTGGCTGAACGCCACCTTCACCATGTCTTCCATGAGTTTGACGTCAATTTGAGGCGGTTCGGCCAGCGGCACCATGCGCACCACCGCACTGTCCACCCGGGGTGGTGGGTCAAAGGACTCGGGCGGCACAAACAACACGTCTTGCATGTCGTAGCGCCATTGCAGCATCACACTCAGTCGGCTGTAGTCGCTGGTGCTGGGTTTGGCCACCATGCGGTCAATCACCTCTTTTTGCAGCATGAAGTGCTGGTCTTGCACCACTGCCACGTGTTCAAGCAGGTGAAACAAGATGGGCGACGAGATGTTGTAGGGCAGGTTGCCCACCACGCGTAGTTTGGGCGCTTTCAAGTCCGCTGCGAGTTGCGTGAAGTCCACGCGCAGCACATCGGACTCAATCACGTTGAGCTGTGCATGGGCGCGCAGACGCACGGCCAAGTCACGGTCTAGCTCAATGACGTTGAGGCGACCCAAGCGTTCCACCAGGGGCTGCGTGAGCGCGGCCAAGCCGGGACCAATTTCCACCATCGTGTCGTCTGGACGGGGGTCAATGGCAGAGACGATGCTTTCAATGATGGCGCCATCGGTCAAAAAATGTTGGCCGAAGCGCTTGCGTGCAATGTGTTTCAAGATGGGCTTTGCTTATTGCGGTGCGTCGCGGTATTCGATGTAAGCGCGGCCACGCACCTCTTGGGCCCACAGTTGGTAGGTTTCTTCATACTTCTTGTCACGCAAGCTGTTGCGTGCCATGTCGCGCGCTTCACGCTCGCTGATGGGTGCTTCGCGCCGCTCCAACACTTGTATCAGGTGCACGCCAAAGCGTGAAATCATGGGGTCTGCAATTTGGCCGATTTTGAGTGGGTTCATCACAGCTTCAAACTCGGGCACAAACATGCCCGCCGTGACCCAGCCCAAGTCACCGCCCTCGGGGCCGCTGCTGTCTTGCGAGTGTTCGCGTGCGAGGCTGGCGAAATCGGCTTTGCCAGCCTCAATTTGGCGCTTGTACTCTGCCAGCTGCGCACGTGCTGTGGTTTGACTGAGTTGGCCACCCGGGCGCAACAAAATGTGACGGGCGTGCGTCTGGGTGATGGTGGCGACTGAGCTGGCGCGCTTGTTGACAAGTTTCAAAATATGAAACCCAGCGCCTGAGCGCACCAAGGTGGCTTCGCCCACTTTCAAGTTGTTCGTGGCTTCTACAAACAGAGTGGGGTATCGGTTGGCAGCACGCAAGCCCATCAAGCCGCCTTTGTCGCGTTCTGGACCGTCAGAAAACGCATGGGCTACTTGTGCCAAGTCGTCGCCGCGTTTGACACGTGCCAAGGCGATTTGTGCTTTGGCGTCTAGGGCGGCCACCTCGCTGTCGTTGGCTTTTTCAGGCACCGCAATCAGAATGTGGCCCAGCTCAATGTCGGGGTTCGTGCTCAGGCTGGCGCTTTGGCGCTCGCGCACCGCTTGGTCCACCTCCACGTCGCTCACTCTGATGCGACTAGGCACATTGCGCTCGCTCAAGCGTTGCAGGGTGAGTTGGTCGCGCAGGTTTTGGCGCAGGCGCTCCACGCTGGCGCCCTCGGCTTTGGTTTTTTGGTGCAGTTCATCCACACTGATTTGGCTTTGTGCGGCCAAGCGTTGTTCGGCTTGGTTGACCGCCTCGTCCTCGATGGTGATGCCCGTGTCGTGGGCGTGTTGCAGCAAGGCTTTTTCCACAATCAGACGCTCCAACGTGGCGCGCAGCAGGGCGTTGCCTTCCGGCACTGGGCGGCCTTGTTGCTTGAGTTGCTCGCGCAACTGGGGCGCGCGCAAGTTGACATCGTGGTTGGTGATGGGCACCGCGTCTACCACGGCCACGATGAAGTCGCGGCCATTCACAGCCTTGTTGGCCGGGGCTTGTGCAGCCGCGGAGAGAGCCCATGCCATCACGGCCCAAGCAAGGTAAGAACGCGGTTTTAAGAAGAACATGGTCACCATCAATCGTAATTGCCAAAGCGGCTAGGGGTCATTGTGGGCTGGCGCAAGGGTTGGTAGCGCGGCACGTTGCTGCGCAAGGAGCCCAGCGCATTGGTGCCCACGCGTGACAGCCCCACAAATTCCAGCTGGAACAAGATGCGTTGACGCGCCAAGCCATCCGCAATTTGCAAGCGCTCCACCACGGTGCGGCTGAGCCAACAGCCCGCATCGTATTCGAAGCCGATCACCGACTCGACCGACTTTTTGTTCAGCATGTCGTAGTTCACGCGTGCCACGCTGTACCAGCGGCCTTCACCCAAGCCGCGGCCTTGTCCGTCATCGCCATCGGGGGCGCCCCACAGGTCATGCAAAGGCCATTGCCAGCCCACATCCAGCTGTTGGGACACGGGGTTGGCCAATTCGTCGTTTTCCGTGCGTATGGCCGCGTTGATGACGCGATAAGAGCCAGGGTTGTAGCGCCCACCCACGACACGGCGCAAGAAATTGCTGGTCTGGGGGTTGTATTCAACGGTGGAGTCCAGCGCCCACGCGCGTGACAAATTCAGGCTAGCGCCTGCCAAGATGTCGCTGATACCCGCTTTGGCGGTGGGATCGTCGGGCAAGGTGACGCGTTGCTCTTGCATGCGCAGGCGCTGCGCCAAGCCAAAACGTGCGGCCTCGGCCCCGGTGTCGGGGTCAATCAAGCGAGATGTCGCGCCCAGTGTGAGCAGCTTGCTGTCAGAGATGCGGTCATGGCCGCCAAACGCGTTCTCGGTGAAGATGCTGGCGAAGTTGAACGCGTTGCTGCCCGAGTCGTAATTGGGCAAGTAGTTTTGATCACGAAAGGGCGTGTAGACATAAAAAACGCGCGGCTCCAAGGTTTGCACCCAAGCGTGGTCAAACAGGCGTTGTGCGCGTTCAAAGGCCATGCCGGCATCCAAGCTGAGGGTTGGCGTGGTGACACTGGCAGACGTCTGCCCCTGGTGGCCAAGGTAAAACGCGGTGTTGGGCAAGCCGCCATCAAATTGGTAGCTGCGGCCATGCAATTGCACCTTGGGGGTGATGTAGCCATAAGGCGACACAAACGGCCGGCTGAGCTGGGCCCACGTCACAGCCCGGTCGGCATTGGGGGCGCAGTTGAAAAAGGCAGCGCTGTTGGGGGCGGCCGTAGCGGCCGCGCAGTCGATGTCGCGGGCAGAGGCAAAGCGCGTGAAGTCGCCGTCGATGCGGAAGTCAAAACCGCCGGCCATGTTGTAGCGTTGCAGTTGCGCGGTGAACTGTGGCAAACGGTCAAAGGGGGGCGTGATGCGGTTCAACGGGTTGGCCAAGTCTTGCAGGGTTTGCCATTTTTGTGCACGCACGCCGGCCGAGAGGATGCCATCCGTCCAAGTCAGCGCCGCGTCGTTCGACAGCAAGCGCTGAACGCCCGTGCCGCTGTTGACCGAGAAGTCTTTCCAGTAATCGTCATCGCTGACACGGTTGACGTTCAGGGTGAGCCCCAGGCCGCCGCCTGCCAAATAAGGGTTGATCAGCCCGGTATGCGCGAAGTTCATGCCCCAGCGCTGCGCGTCGTTGCGCAGTTGGTCTTTCGCCATGTAATCAAAGCGCATCAAACCTTGGAAGGGGGGCTGCGGCGAAGCGCTCTCCATGTAGCGGAACTCGGTGCCCATGTTCAGGCCGCGCTTGCTCCAATACGTGGGAAAGAACGTGACATCGCGGTTGGGCGCGAGGTTCAAGTAATAAGGCTGTGTGTATTCCAAGCCGCCAATGTTGTCCACGCCAATGTTGGGCGGCAAAAAGCCGGACTTGCGTTCGTCGTTGAGCGGAAACTCGACTTCGGGGACCGGCAAAATCGGCACGTTTTTGAAACGCACAGAAGCACCCTCAACAAGGCCGGTGTTCTTGTCGGTGTCGATGGTGATTTTGTCGCCCTTGAAGAACCAGTCCGGCATCCAATCGGGGCCAGGTTTGCGTTGACAGGTGGTGAAGCTGGCGTTGTGCATCACGGTGTGCGCGGGGTCCACAAAGTCAATGCGATCGGCGCTGCCATAGGCATTGCTTTTCAAGAGGCGATAGCTGGGTTGGGTGAAAAAACCTTCAAACGCATCCAAGTGCAAATCAAGCGCGGGGCCTTGGTACACATTGCCCGATTGGTTGATATAGACATGACCGCGTGCTTTGGCAAAGTCCTCCGCTTGGTCGTAATCCACTTCATCGGCTTTGATCAAAATCTCGCCACGTCGCAACACCACATGCCCTTTGAGGACGGTTTCCAAATTGTTGCGTTCATCCAGTGTGTCGCTTTGCAAAAACGTGGGCAACTGCTTGCGCGTCTCTTGCGAAATGCCTTCTTGCAGCAAGCTGCTCGGGTGCAGCACCAGCGGTGGTGCGCTCACGGTTTGTGCGTGGGCCATCCCACGGCTTGTCAGCATGCCTAACACCAGCCACGATAGGGCGCGAATTTGGCGGTGAAAATGGGGCAACAGCATGAAAACGAGAAGACCTTCGATTGAGCGGCCCCTTGACAAGCGAAGCCCGAAAAGTCGGGCAGCTTGGGGCCGTTTGTAGAATTTAGATTATCCATGAGCACACCCCCTACCCCTCAGCCTTTGGGCACATCCCTCCACACGCCCCTTCATCCGCCTTTGCACGCACCAATTGAATGGGCGCAACCCGAGCGCCAAGTGGCCTTTCACCAATGGTTAGACGTCCAAGCCAGTACCCACGGCGTTCGGCCCGCCACTGTGCGTGCGGCCTCGGCAGACGCCAGCTTTAGGCGCTATTTCCGTGTTGATGCGGCGAACGGTTCATGCATCGTCATGGACGCGCCGCCCGACAAAGAAAACTGCGAACCTTTTGTGCGCATCGCTGCATTGATGCAAGACGCCGGCCTTTACGCCCCACGCATCTTGGCGTGGGACGAGGCGCAAGGCTTCATGTTGCTCGACGACATTGGCGCGCAAACCATGATGGATGCCATCCAGCGCGACGACCCGCAAGCCAACCACGGTCTTTACATGCGCGCCTTGGATGCGTTGCTGGCCTTGCAACAAAGCAGCCGCCCCGGCGTGCTGCCCGCGTATGACGAGGCCTTGCTCAAACGCGAGTTGTCGTTGTTTCCGGATTGGTACTTGACCCAACATCGCCAGCTGGACATCAACCCGACCCAGCGCGAAATGCTGGACAAAACCTTCCAGACCATCGTGCAGCGCAACTTGGCCGCGCCCAGCGTGTACGTGCACCGCGACTTCATGCCGCGCAATCTAATGATGCCGCACGACCCTGCTGAAAAGCGTTTGGGCGTGTTGGACTTTCAAGACGCGGTGTGTGGCCCCATCACCTACGACATCGCCAGCCTCATGCGCGATGCGTTTTTGACATGGGAAGAAGACTTTGTCCTCGACGTCACCATCCGCTACTGGGAACGCGCCCGCAAACTCGGCTTGATGGACTTTCAAGACTGGCACAACGATTTCGGCGCTTTCTACCGCGCCGTGGAGTGGATGGGCCTGCAACGCCACCTCAAAGTGGCGGGCATCTTTGCGCGCCTCACCCTGCGCGACGGCAAACCCAAGTACTTGGCCGATGCCCCGCGCTTCATCAATTACATCCGCACCACGGCCAGCCGATACAGCGAGCTCACACCCTTGCTTCGCTTGATCGACAAAATCGAAGGCACCGAGCCCGCCATCAGCTTGGCATTTCCTCGGCTCACGCCGGGTGGACGGGGGTAAAGATGGCGCGCTTTTATTGCCCGCTGCCCTTGGTCACCGGCCAAGTGATGGACCTGCCCGCCACTGCCGCTCGCCATGTGCAAGTGCTGCGCATGCAGCCTGGCCACACGCTGACTTTGTTCAATGGTGAAGGCGGCGAGTTCAGCGCCGAAGTGCAGCACATGGGCCGCAGCGATGTGCGTGTGGTGGTGGGCGAGCACCGCGACGTGGAATGTGAAGCGCTATGCCAAGTGCACCTCGCCGTGGGCATGCCCGCCAACGAGCGCATGGACTGGCTGGTGGAAAAAGCCACCGAGCTGGGCGTGCACCGCATCACCCCCTTGATGACCGAGCGCAGCGTGGTGCGCCTGACGGGTGAGCGCGCTGAGAAGAAGCAAGCGCATTGGCAAGCCGTGGCGGCCAGTGCGAGTGAGCAATGCGGGCGCAACCGCGTGCCTTTGATTGATTTGCCCGAGCGCTTAGACGCGTGGCTGGCGCGCCAAACCCCGCAGGCGGATGTGGTGCATGGCGTGCTGTCGTTGCACGCGAGTACGCAGCCTTTGAATGCGTTGCGCGATGAAGCTGCTGAGAAACCTCAGACTTGGGTGCTGCTCAATGGTCCAGAAGGCGGACTGAGCGATGCAGAAGACGCCGCCGCGCGTAACAAAGGCTTTGTTGCGCTGAGTTTGGGCGAGCGGGTGTTACGCGCTGAAACGGCGGCTTTGGGCGCCTTGGCCTTGCTCACTTTGGTGTGAGCGCTTCGCGACCCTGCCGAAGCCATTCAGCAGCGGGTGTTTAAGTCCGTTCAAACTTAAACACGGCTGTGCCTGCCATCAAGTTAGGCCAGGTTCCTACCCGTTGGCCATTTTGTAAACCAAATGCATCGGTCACTTGCAAACCGTTTTTCTCGGCCAATACCTCAAAGTCTTTGAACGTGCCCACTCGGATGTTGGGCGTGTCGTACCACTGATAGGGCAAGCGCTTGGTCACGGGCATGTGCCCCTGCAGAATGCTCAGGCGGTTGGGCCAGTGCGCAAAGTTGGGGAAGGCGACGATGCCGGTTTTGCCCACGCGTGCGGTTTCGCGCAGCATGGTTTCAGCGTTGCGCAAATGTTGCAAGGTGTCGATTTGCAGCACCACGTCAAACGAATGGTCGGCAAACACGCGCAAACCTAAGTCGAGGTTGAGTTGCAGCACATTGACGCCGCGTTGTACGCAGGCATGCACATTGGTGTCGTCCAACTCCACACCGTAGCCGGTGCAGGCTTTGTGCTGCTGCAAGTGGGCCAGCAAGGCGCCGTCGCCGCAGCCGAGGTCGAGCACGCGGCTGCCTTGGGGGACGAGGGCGGCAATGGCGTTCAAGGTGTCGTGGGTCATGCTGCACCTCCGGTGCGTGCGGCTAAAGCCGGGGGCGTCGTCAATTCATCGCTGATACGCGCAAAGTACGAGCGCACCACATTCATGTAGCGGGCATCGTCCAGCAAGAAGGCGTCGTGGCCGTGTGGTGCGTCGATTTCGGCGTAGCTCACATCGCGTTGGTTGTCCACAAGCGCTTGCACCATTTCGCGGCTGCGCGCGGGCGAGAAGCGCCAATCGGTGGTGAAGCTCACGAGTAAGAATTTAGCCGCTGTGCGCGCAAACGCGGCCGACAAGTTGCCGCCGTAGGTGCGGGCCGGGTCAAAGTAGTCGAGCGCACGGGTGATCAGCAAATAGGTGTTGGCGTCAAAGTACTCGCTGAACTTGTCGCCTTGGTAGCGCAGGTAGCTTTCGATTTGAAACTCCACATCTTGCGTGGAGTATTTGTAGCCTGTCGCGCTGCCGACCACGGCATCGCGCAACTCACGTCCGAACTTCTCGTTCATCACGTCGTCGCTCAGATACGTGATGTGGCCCACCATGCGGGCGATGCGCAAACCGCGTTGCGGCACCACGCCGTGTTGGTAGAAGTGACCGCCATGAAAGTCGGGGTCGGTCACGATGGCACGCCGCGCCACTTCGTTGAAGGCGATATTCTCAGCCGTCAGGTTGGGCGCACTCGCCACCACCACGGCGTGACGCACGCGGTCTGGGTATTGCAGCGTCCAGCTCAGGGCTTGCATGCCGCCCAAGCTGCCACCCAAAACGGCAGCGAGCTGGGTGATGCCCAAACGGTCGAGCAACAAGGCTTGGGCATTCACCCAGTCTTCCACCGTGACTACGGGGAAGTCGGCGCCGTACACACGGCCCGTGTCGGGGTGGGTGTGCATGGGGCCGGTGGAGCCAAAGCAAGAGCCGAGGTTGTTCACGCCAATTACAAAGAAGTGGTCAGTGTCCACGGGCTTGCCCGGGCCAATCATGTTGTCCCACCAGCCTTCGCTGTTGGTTTGGTCTGCGTACACGCCTGCGACGTGGTGCGACGCATTGAGCGCGTGGCACACCAGGACCACGTTGGAACGGTCGGCGTTGAGCGTGCCGTAGGTCTCGTAGGCGAGGGTGTAGTCGCGCAGGCTGGCGCCGCTTTGCAAGTGCAGCACGTCGGCGAATTGCATCGCCTGCGGCGTGGCAATCATGGGTTTGGCATTCACGGTCATGCGGTCACTCTTGTTGATTCACCTGATTACTCACCGATGGGGCGCAAGTGTTTGCCTGCAATGCCTGCGAGTTCAAACATGGTCACTTGGGGCTTGCCAAACACGGATAAGAGCTTGGCATCGGCGTTGATGGCGCGTTTGTTGGTGGCGTCTTGCAAGCCGTTGGCCTTGATGTAGTCCCACAGTTTCTTGATTACTTCGGTGCGCGCCACGGCTTCGGCGCCAATCACGTGGGCTAGGTCAGCGCTGGGCAAATAGCCGGCGGTGACTTTGCGTGGCACTTTGGGCTTGGCCACTTTTTCAGCTTTTTCAGCTTTGGCGGTGGCGGCCTTGGTGGCTTTGGTCGCCTTGGCTGCTTTGGCCGGCACTTTTTTGCCAGCGGCTTTGATGAGCGCGTTGGTGGTGGGCGTTTTGCCACCTTTGGGCGGGTACTTGCTCACGCGTGGCTCAAACGCAAAGTTCACCTTGCCCGCTTCCGGGTCCCACTGCAGATAAGCTTTGAATGAGCGGCGTGTGCGCATAGACACAAACTTGTCCAGCAAGTCGGTTTTGCCCTCGCCCAGCAGCTTGGTCATTTGTTCGGCTGCCACGGGTTGCTGCAAGATGATCTTGCCGCTCTTGAAGTCGCAGCTCGGCGTGGCTTGCGTGTGCGTGGGCACGGCCTTGCTACACACGTAGTTGCTGCCGTGCTCATACACGGGGCTGCCACATTTGGGGCAGTTGCCCAAGGAGACGGCTTCGCCGAATTCGACAATTTCGCCAGACTCGGCGTTGTCGTTGCCGAAGTCAAATTCAAGCTTCCAGTTTTGGTCTTCTTCGCTGTACTTGAGGGCAATCTCGGCGGTGAAGGGCCAGCCCGCTTTGGAGCGAAAACCATCGAGGGGGCCAATCTTTTTGTCGGTCAAGAACTGCTCGACTTCGGCCACGTCAAAGGTGCGGCCGCCTGGAATTTTGCTGATCGAGAACCCGCAACCTGCACCGTTCTCGCCGGAGTCAGACGCTGCGCCATCGTTGCCCACGCAGGCGTAGCGGCGGTAGTTTTCTTTCACCACGCCGCCGCACTTGGGGCAGGGGGTTTTGAGGGTGGCGTAGTCACCAGGGATGGTGTCGCGGTCAAACTCTTTGGCCTTCTTGACGATGTGCTCGGTCATCTCGGCAATTTCGCGCATGAAGGCTTCGCGGCTCAGTTGGCCGTGTTCCATCAGCGAGAGCTTGTGTTCCCAGCCGCCGGTCAGTTCGGGCTTGGACAGCTCTTCGACGCCCAAGCCGCGCAGCAGCGTGAACAGCTGGAAGGCTTTGGCCGTAGGAATCATCTCGCGGCCATCGCGGATGAGGTATTTTTCGTTTAACAAACCTTCGATGATGGCGGCGCGCGTGGCGGGCGTGCCCAAGCCTTTTTCTTGCATGGCTTCGCGGAACTCGTCGTCTTCCACCAGCTTGCCAGCGCCTTCCATGGCGCCCAGCAAGGTGGCTTCGCTGTAGCGTGCGGGTGGGCGGGTTTTCAGGCCTTTGGCATCGGCCGATTCGTTCTTGGCCGATTCGCCGGCTTTCAAGGCCACGAGGGTCTTGCCGTCTTCTTCGTTGTCCGAGGCTTCTTGCGCGGCGTCTTTGCCGTACACCGCCATCCAACCGGCGTTGACCAACACTTTGCCCTCGGTGCGGAAGTGGTGGTCTTTGCCAGCCGCTTTGACCGTGCTGATGCGCGTGGTCACCATGTACTCGGCGCTGGGGAAGAACACCGCCATGAAGCGGCGCACCACCATGTCGTACAGCTTTTGCTCTGCGTCGGACAAACCGCTGGGGGCTTGCAAGGTGGGGATGATCGCAAAGTGATCGCTGACCTTTTTGTTGTCAAACACGCGGGGCAGTTTGCGCACGTAGTTGTTGTTCAGGGCCACCAAGGCGTGGGGTGCCAAATGCTTCATCTCGCTGTCGGCCAACATGGTGAAGGTGTCTTTCACCACAGGCACGTAGTCTTCCGGCAAGTGGCGTGAATCGGTACGTGGGTAAGTTAGCGCCTTGTGGCGTTCGTACAAGCTTTGCGCCAAAGCCAAGGTGGTTTTGGCCGAGAAGCCAAAGCGGCCGTTGGCCTCGCGTTGCAGCGAGGTGAGGTCAAACAAACCGGGGCTGGCTTTGGTGGTGGGTTTGCTCTCTTCGGTGACGCTGGCTTGCTGGTTGCGCACGGCGTCGGCAATTGCCAAAGCCTCGGCTTCGCTCCACACGCGGTCATGTTTTTTTTCAGCGTCGTCGGCGTCTTTTTTGTGCTCGGGGTTGAACCACTTGGCAGGATATGAGCCGGCTTGCACTTGGAATGCGCCGTGGATTTCCCAATAGTCACGGCTGACGAATTTGCGGATTTGTTCTTCGCGTTCCACCACCACCGATAGCGTGGGCGTTTGCACACGGCCCACGGTGGTCAAGAAGAAGCCCCCTTCGCGTGAGTTGAAGGCAGTCAGCGCGCGCGTGCCGTTGATGCCCACCAGCCAGTCGGCTTCTGAGCGGCTGCGTGCGGCATCGGCCAAGCCTTGCATTTGTTTTTCGCTGCGCAACGACTCGAAGCCATCGCGAATCGCTTGTGGTGTCATCGACTGCAACCACAGGCGTTTGACGGGTTTGTCGAGTGGTTTTTTGCCGCCCGCGTATTGCTCGATCAAACGGAAGATCAATTCACCTTCGCGGCCCGCGTCACAGGCGTTGATGAGGGCGGTCACGTCTTTGCGCTTGGCCAGCTTGACCACGGCGTTCAAACGGGTCTTGGTTTTTTCCACCGGCTTCAAGTCGAAGAACGGGGGAATCACAGGCAGGTTGGCAAAGCTCCACTTGCCGCGCTTCACGTCAAATTCTTCGGGCGCTTGGATTTCCACCAAATGACCGACGGCACTGGAGACGACATAGGTGTCGCTCTCAAAATGGTCGTCGTGTTTTTCGAACTTCCCCGCCACAGGCGTGAGTGCGCGCACGATGTCTTGCGCGACCGAAGGTTTTTCGGCAATCACCAGGGTTTTGCTCATTTCAAAGTTCCTTAAAAACTGACCACTACAATTTGCGTCTCTCGCGTGCGCACGCGCGCCCATGTGCGCGCACGCACATGCGTACGTATTTAAGTTAACAGAAAAAATCAGTGTCCAAAAAAACTACCGCCCAGACCCCCGCGCCCATCAAAGGCCGTCGCATTCAAACCCGTCGTTCTGGCGTGCATGGCAAGGGCGTTTTTGCACTGAGTGATTTCGCCAAGGGCGAGCCCATCATTGAGTACGTGGGCGAGATCATCAGCTGGAAAGAGGCGCTGCGCCGTCACCCACACGACCCCACCGACCCCAACCACACGTTTTACTTTCACATCGACGAAACCCATGTGATCGACGCGCTGTATGGCGGCAACTCCTCGCGTTGGATCAACCACTCCTGCAAGCCCAACTGCGAGCCTGACGAGGTGGATGGCCGCATTTTCATCAAAGCCCTTCGCGACATCAAAGCCGGCGAAGAGCTGAATTACGACTACGGCTTGGTCATCGACGCACCGATGACGCCCGCGCTTAAGCTGGAATACCCTTGCTGGTGCGGCGCTAAGAAATGCCGCGGCACGCTGCTGTCGTCGACCTCGGAGTTTCCGAAAGACAAGGCCGTCAAAGAAAAAACGGTCAAAGCCAAAAAGCGCTAACCCGCATGATCTGGCCCGCTGAAGACCTCTGGCTTGCGATGGTTGCACGGCAACCTGGCTTGACCGTCGAGGTGCTGCCAGAGATTGATTCCACCAACACCGAGCTGATGCGCCGCGCACGCGCGGGGCTTACAGATCCTGTGCTGTTGGTGGCCGAAGCCCAAACCGCAGGCCGTGGCCGCTTAGGCCGCCCTTGGCACGGCAAAGTGGGCCATGCGCTGACCTTTTCCTTGGGCCTCATGCTCAAGCCCGCCGATTGGTCTGGTCTGTCGCTGGCCGTGGGTTTGTCGCTGGCGCGCAGCCTAGACCCGAACGGTGACCTCGGCCTACGTTTGAAGTGGCCCAATGATTTGTGGGTGCAGCGTCCCAACACGCCCTTCGGCTGGGGCAAATTGGCGGGCATCTTGATTGAAACCGCTTTGCCGCCCGTATTGGGTTGCAACAGCGAGCAAGGGCGAGATCAAGGGCGTTATTGCGTGGTGGGTGTGGGCATCAACATCGCCCCGCCTGTGGCTGAGGGCTTGTCGACGGCGCCATTGGGCCTGCAAGACCTGCAACACGGCGTCACAGCACCCGAAGCTTTGGCCAAGGTGGCAGAGCCTTTGCTGGCGACTTTGTTGGCGTTTGAGCACACGGGCTTTGCACCGCTTCAAAACGCCTTCAACGCCCGCGATGCCTTGCACAATTTGCCTGTGACCTTGAGCGATGGCCGCAGCGGCGTGGCACAGGGCGTAGACGCCACTGGCGCGTTGCGGGTGGTCACCGAACAAGGCCAAGAGGCCATCAGCAGCTCAGAGGTGAGCGTGCGGCCGATTTAACCCAACAAGGTGAATGCATGACAACAAAATATTTCTGGCGCAATGTGGTGCTCGTCTTGGCCGCCATCAATTTGGTGTTTTGGCTGTGGAACGATGGCGATTTACGCTTCTTAGGCTTGGGGCCAAAACCTGTGCAAGAGCCGCAGCGCTTGGACAACCAAGTCGACCCAGAGCTGCTGACCATCCAGCCAGCAGCGTCTGAGGCCAAGTGACGGGGCGCACCTCACACTGCGTGTGGCTGCCCCCGGCCAAGTTATTGGCGAATCAAGTAGTCAAAGGCTGACAACGCTGCTTTTGCGCCCTCGCCGGCTGCAATGATGATTTGCTTGTAAGGCACGGTCGTCACGTCACCCGCGGCGAACACGCCCGGCACGCTGGTGTGGCACTTGGCGTCCACCACGATCTCACCGAACTTGCTCAGCTCCAAAGTGCCTTTCAAGAACTCGGTGTTGGGCACCAACCCGATTTGCACAAACACACCTTCCAACTCAACGTGTTGCACCACATCCGTCGCGCGATCTTTGTAGCTCAGGCCGTTGACCTTGCTGCCGTCGCCCGTGATTTCGGTGGTTTGCGCGTTGGTGTGGATGCTGACGTTGGGCAAGCTCTTGAGCTTGTTGACCAACACCGCATCGGCTTTGAGTGCATCGGCGAACTCCACCAAGCTCACATGCGCCACGATACCGGCCAAGTCGATGGCGGCTTCCACGCCTGAGTTGCCGCCACCAATCACCGCCACGCGCTTGCCTTTGAACAAGGGGCCATCGCAGTGTGGGCAGTAGGCCACGCCTTTGTTTTTGTACTCGGCTTCGCCGGGCACGTTCACATTGCGCCAGCGTGCACCGGTCGACAAGATGACGCTCTTGGCTTTGAGCACACCGCCGTTGGCCATGTGTACTTCGGTCAAACCACCGGCTTGTGCTGCAGGCACGACTTTGTCGGCGCGTTGCAAGTTCATGATCTCCACGTCGTAGTGGCGCACTTGGGCTTCCAAGGCGGCGGCCAGTTTGGGGCCGTCGGTCTCGAGCACAGAGATGTAGTTTTCAATCGCCATGGTGTCGTTTACCTGACCGCCAAAGCGTTCAGCAGCCACACCTACGCGAATGCCTTTGCGGGCGGCGTACACCGCAGCGGCGGCACCGGCGGGGCCACCGCCGACGATCAACACGTCGTAAGGGGCTTTCTCGTTGAGTTTGGCGGCTTCACGGGCGTCTGACTTGGTGTCGAGTTTGGCGACGATTTCTTCCAAGCTCATGCGGCCTGAACCAAACAGGTCGCCGTTCATAAACACCATGGGCACAGCCATGACTTGGCGTGCTTCGACTTCCGCTTGGTACAGCGAACCATCCACCACCACGGTGTTGATCTTGGGGTTATAGATGGCCATCAGCGTGGCTGCTTGCACCACGTCGGGACAGTTGTGGCATGACAAGGACATGTAGACCTCAAAGGTCATCTCGGTGTCCAGCGATTTGATTTGCTCAATCACTTCAGCGTCTACTTTGGGGGGGTGGCCGCCGGTCCACAGCAACGCCAACACCAAAGAGGTGAACTCGTGGCCCATCGGAATGGCCGCAAAGCGCACGCCACGTGCCTCGCCTTCTTTGGCAATCACGAAAGAGGGTTTGCGTGCGTCAGTGCCTGATTCGTCAAAGCTCACTTTGTCTGACAAGGCGGCGACCTCGGTCAGCAGTTCGCGCATCTCGGCGGCTTTCTCGCTGGCGTCGAGTGACGCAATCAAGCGGATGGGGGTGCGCAGGTTTTGCAAATAGGTTTGCAATTGGGCAAGCATTTGTGTGTCGAGCATGGCGGGTCCTTTCGGCGTTTGAGCGCCTACCTAAAAACGTGTTTTGTGGGGTGGTGTCTCTGGGCAGAGACGTGTCGAGCAATGGCGCTGTGAGCTGGGGCGCACCCCCTAAAGTGCGCACCCCAACAAGCAGCGCAACTGCTTAGATCTTGCCGACCAAGTCCAAAGATGGTGTCAAAGTCTTAGCGCCTTCGTTCCATTTGGCTGGGCACACTTGACCGGGGTGAGCGGCGGTGTACTGAGCAGCTTTCAACTTGCGCAGAGTTTCTTTCACATCGCGTGCGATTTCGTTGGAGTGGATTTCCATGGTCTTGATCATGCCGTCTGGGTTGATCACGAACGTGCCGCGCAAGGCCAAACCTTCTTCTTCAATGTGCACGCCAAAAGCGCGTGTCAATTGGTGTGTGGGATCGCCGACCAAGGGGAACTTGGCTTTGCCCACAGCGGGTGAAGTCTCGTGCCACACTTTGTGTGAGAAGTGGGTGTCGGTGGTGACGATGTAGACCTCGGTACCGGCTTTTTGGAATTCAGCGTAGTTGTCAGCGGCGTCTTCAATTTCTGTGGGGCAGTTGAAGGTGAATGCGGCTGGCATGAAAATCAAAACAGACCATTTGCCTTTGAGGCTGGCTTCTGTCACTTCGATGAACTTGCCGTTGTGGAAAGCTTGGGTTTTGAAGGGTTGAACTTGTGTGTTGATCAGGGACATGTGAATTCCTTTGGTGGGTTGGTAAAAACTATCGAATGAGTCAAACTCATTGAGGCTTATGTTATCCAAGATTGCGCCGCTTGCTGATTGTTTGTCTCAATGGGTGCGATTGACGCAGCCTTGCGCAAGGGCTGCGCTTAAGTCTGCGTATTTGAAAAGCGCACCGTGAACCGCGCACCCGGCATCGGCTTGCCGGGGGAGGCGTCTTCCAACGTGACCACCGCTGCATGTTGGTGTGCAATTTCCATCACGATGGGCAGTCCTAAGCCAGAACCGTCGGCCTCGGTGCCTAAGGCTCGGTAGAAGGGCTGGAACACCAAGTCGCGTTCGGCTTCGGGGATGCCGGGGCCAGAGTCTTCCACTTGCAAGACCACCACTTTGCCAAACTTGTCGGCCAGCAAACGCACGGTGATCACACCCGGGTTTTCTTGGCTGGACGGTGTGTAGTTGATGGCGTTGTCCACCAAGTTGCGCACCATTTCTTTGAGCAAGGTGGGGTTGCCCATCACACGCACGCCTGTGCTGCCAGCTTCGACGCCTTCGTAGCCGAGGTCGATGTGTTTGTCCAAAGCGCGGGGCAGTGAGTCTTGAATCACATCGCTCACCAGACTGACCAAATCGCAAGGGCTGCGTGCAATGTGGGTGCTGCCGCTTTCGGCGCGGGCCAGCGACAACAGTTGATTCACCGTGTGCGTGGCGCGAATGCTGGCGCGGCCGATCAATTTCAGCGATTGCTTGAGCTCATCCGCGCTGGAGTCGGCGCGTTGTGCCAAGTCGGCTTGCATGCGCAGGCCCGCCAGTGGCGTTTTGAGTTGGTGTGCCGCGTCAGCCAAAAAGCGTTTTTGCGTGGCGATGGATTCTTTCAGGCGCGTCAGCAAATCGTTGATAGAGCCCACCAGTGGCGCGACTTCTTGTGGCACGGCGTATTCATCCAGCGGGCTTAAGTCGTCGGGCAAGCGCTGGCGAATGCGTTCTTCCAGTTTGTTGAGCGGGCGGATGCCACGCGCCAACGCCAACCACACCAGCAGCACCGCCAAGGGCAAGATGACGAACTGCGGCAGCATGACGCCTTTGATAATTTCAGTGGCCAGCACCGAGCGCTTTTCCAGCGTTTCGCCCACTTGCACCAACACGGGCTTGGCGCCCGGCATGCCCACACGCACCCAGGTGTAGGCCACGCGGACATCGGCACCACGCATCTCGTCGTCGCGGATGCGCACTTCGCTGGGCATGGGCAATTCTTCGTCTGGTGGCAGCGGAAAATCGCGCTCACCGCTGACAAACTCGCCACGGGTGCCTAGCACTTGGTAGTAAATCAGGTCGGCCTCGTCGGCGCGCAAAATTTCGCGCGCGGGCAGCGGTAAATTGAAAGACATGCGCGTTTGGTCGCTTTTGACGAGCTGCGCGAGGGCTTGCACGTTGTATTCCAAGCCACGGTCAAACGGGCGACCCGCGATGTTTTGCGCCACCAGCCACGTCAGCGCCAAGCTGACGGGCCACAGCAGCAGCAGCGGCGTGAGCATCCAATCCAAGATCTCGCCAAACAGCGAGTGTTGCTCGCGCCTAAACAGCTTTGCCATGCACGTGGTGTGAGGATAGGGTGGTGCTTAGCCGGGAATTTTCTCGAGGCAGTAGCCCAAGCCGCGCACGGTGGCGATGCGGATGGGGCCCTTCTCAATCTTCTTGCGCAAGCGATGGATGTACACCTCAATCGCGTTGTTGCTCACCTCTTCGCCCCACTCACACAGGCGCTCCACCAACTGGTCTTTGCTGACCAAGCGGCCGCTGCGTTGCAACAGCACTTCGAGCAAGCCGAGTTCGCGTGCAGACAACTCGACCATCTTGCCGTCAATGGTGGCCACCCGCCCGGTTTGGTCGTACACCATTGGGCCGTGTTTGATGGCGGACGAGGTGCCGCCCATGCCACGGCGTGTCAGCGCACGCACACGCGCTTCGAGCTCTTGCAGGCTGAAGGGTTTGGCCATGTAGTCGTCCGCGCCGTAATCCAAACCTTTGACCCGCTCTTCTACGCCGTCGGCGGCGGTGAGGATGAGCACAGGAATCGATGAGCCGCGTGAGCGCAAACGCTTGAGCACTTCAAGGCCATGCATTTTGGGAAGGCCCAAATCCAAAATGAGCAAGTCAAACTCGTCGGTGGTCATCAAGGCGGCATCGGCTTCGGTGCCGCTGGCCACGTGGTCGGCAGCCGCGCCCGATGCGCGCAAGGTGCGCAACAGGCCATCGGCCAAGACCAAGTCGTCTTCTGCAATCAGGATGCGCATGTGTTGTCTCCAGCTTTGTTCGCGTTTTTAGAGGTGTTACGCCTTGGATTCTAGGCTGGAGTCGCCACCCGCATAGGCCTCCAAACCTAGGCTCACCACCGTGGCGACATCGGCGCCTACTTCTTGTTTGAACTCTGCCTCGGCTTGGGCCACGGCTTGCTCGAAGGCGCGCAGCCACGCGAGGCCGGTTGACGTGAACACAATGCGCCTGGCGCGGGCGTCTTGCGGGTCGGGCGTGCGCTGCACGAGGCCCCACGCTTCGCACTGGGTGACCAAGTCGCCCATGGCTTGCTTGGTCATGCCCGCGCTGGCGGCCAGCTCGATCAAACGCGAGCCCTGCAAGCTCAGGTGGCGCGTGATGTGGATGTGAGCGGCGCTCACTTGCGCACGTGCGGCGAGGTTGGACAGGGCCAGTGGCACCTCCACGTTGTTGGCCATCAAGTGCAACACACGCGCATCAAAGCGGCGCATGGCATGGCCGAGCAAACGCCCAAGGTGGATTTGCCGCCAGTCTTGCTGGTTCGAGAAAGTGGGAGTCAACGCCATCTTTTAATGGTAAGGCAAACTGACCAAAAAAAGTGTTTACAGCTTTTGACTTTGCGGTAAAGTACTGGTCAAGCATCCAGCTGTTAATAAAGTCAGTAGCTGGGTATTCTCGGTAAGCCCTTGATTTCACGGAGATTTATATGAACAGCAAACCCATCGTCGCCGACAGCGAAAAAGCCAAAGCCCTGCAAGCCGCCTTGGCACAAATTGAAAAACAATTCGGCAAGGGCACCATCATGCGCTTGGGCGAAGGCGAAGTGATTGACGACATCCAAGTCGTCTCCACCGGCTCTTTGGGTTTGGACATCGCCTTGGGCGTCGGCGGCTTGCCACGTGGTCGCGTGATTGAAATCTACGGCCCAGAGTCATCGGGCAAAACCACCCTCACCTTGCAAGTGATTGCTGAGATGCAAAAACAAGGCGGCACCTGCGCGTTTGTGGATGCCGAGCACGCTTTGGATTCCCAATACGCCCAAAAGCTCGGCGTGAATTTGCAAGACTTGCTGATCAGCCAGCCCGACACCGGCGAACAAGCCTTGGAAGTGGTCGACAGCTTGGTGCGCTCAGGTGCGGTGGATTTGGTGGTCATCGACTCGGTGGCCGCATTAACGCCCAAGGCCGAACTCGAAGGCGACATGGGCGACTCCTTGCCCGGTTTGCAGGCGCGTTTGATGAGCCAAGCGCTGCGTAAATTGACGGCTTCCATCAAGAAGACCAACTGCACGGTGATCTTCATCAACCAAATTCGCATGAAGATTGGCGTGATGTTTGGGTCACCCGAAACCACCACGGGCGGTAATGCGCTCAAGTTCTACGCCTCGGTGCGTTTGGACATTCGCCGCACCGGCACCATCAAGCGTGGCGACGAAGCGGTGGGTAACGAGACCAAAGTCAAAGTGGTGAAAAACAAAGTGGCGCCTCCGTTCAAAACGGCCGAGTTCGACATCTTGTTTGGCGAAGGCATTAGCCGCCAAGGTGAAATCATTGACATGGGCGTGAACGCCAAAGTCATCGAGAAGTCGGGTGCTTGGTACGCCTATAACGGCGAAAAAATCGGCCAAGGCCGCGACAACGCCCGTGAGTTCTTGCGCGAGAACACCGCACTCGCCTTTGAGATCGAAAACAAAGTGCGCGAATCCTTGGGCATCCCTTTGTTGGCTGGCGGTGTGGAAGAGCCTGCTGCTAAAGAAGAGAAAGCCCCCAAAGCCGCCAAGCAGCCAAAGGAAGCCAAAGGCGCCGATGCTGACGCCGATGGTGTGGTGGCCTAACGCTGACACCGCTAGAGAGCCAGCCGCGTGACCCACGACGTCGATTCAAACGAAGACGAGAAACCGAAGGCGAAAAGGGCCAAGGGGTTTCAAATCTCGCTCAAAGGCCGAGCGCTGCGCTTGTTGTCGTTGCGTGAGCACTCGCGCTTTGAGCTGGAGCGCAAGCTCAAAGCGTTTGAAGAAACGCCGGGTGAGCTGGCCGAGGCTTTAGATTTTTTGCAGGCCAAAGACTTCATCAACGAGCAACGTGTGGTGGAGTCGGTGGTCAACAGCCGCTCTCGTAAGCTCGGTGCATCCCGGGTGCGTCAAGAATTGCAAGCCAAGGGGTTGCCTGTCGAGGCGATCACCGAAGCCGTGCAAGAGATGCGCAGCACCGAGCTTGAGCGAGCCCGCGAAGTCTGGCGCAAGAAATTCGGCGAGCCGACCCAAGACCCGGCGGCTCGCGCCAAGCAAATAAGATTTTTGGTGAGTCGGGGCTTTGCACCTGAGGTGGTGCGCAAAGTCGTCGCTGGCGCAGACGACTTTTAAACGCCCAGCATCAGCTGCAAGTTCTGTACCGCAGCGCCGCTAGCGCCCTTGCCTAAGTTGTCCAAACGCGCCATCAGCACGGCATGGCGATGGGTTTCGTTCGCGAAGACGCGAATTTCTAGTTGGTTGGTGTCGTTCAACGCAGTGGCGTCGAGCTTGCCGTTGTCGGTGGCGTGCTGCACGCTCACCCAGCTGTCTGGGTTTTGGCCATAGTGTTTGGCCAGTGCGTCATGCAGGTCAGCCGCCTTGGGCTTGCCGGGCAACATATCTAAGTGGATGGGCAGTTGCACCAGCATGCCTTGGCGGAAGTTGCCAACGGATGGCACAAACAGCGGGCGACGTGTGAGGCCGGTGTAGGCCATGATTTCTGGGATGTGTTTGTGCTCTAAGCCAAGCGCATAGGCTTCAAACAGCGGGGCGCGGCCCGCTTCATAGTCTTCAATCATGCTGCGCCCGCCGCCAGAGTAGCCGCTGACCGAAGGCAGGGCCACGGCGAAGTCGGCAGGCACCAAGCCAGCATCAATCAAAGGACGCAACAAAGCAATGGCGCCCGTGGCGTAACAACCGGGGTTGGCTACGCGCTGGGCGTTCGCCACGGCTTCGCGTTGGCCAGTAGCAAGCTCAGGAAAGCCATACACCCAGCCTGGGGCCACACGGTGCGCGGTGGAGGCGTCAATGATTTTGGGCTTGTGGCCAGCAAGGCTGTCGATCATGGCGACCGACTCAACGGCTGCGTCGTCGTGCAAGCACAAGATGACCATGTCCACGCCAGCCATCAGCTCGCGTTTGGCTTCAGGGTCTTTGCGTTTGGCGGGGTCAATGCTGACCACTTCGATGGCTGGCATGAGGGCCAGGCGTTCGCGAATTTGCAGACCCGTGGTGCCTGCTTCGCCGTCGATGAAGACTTTAGACATGGATGTCGCCAGAAAGTACAAAAAAGTTGGGCGTCGCTGAGCGCTTGTAAGCGAATTAAAAGTTTGACGCGATGCAGCATGATACATTCTCAAGGCTTTGTGCGAAGCGGCTCTTCGGTGTCGTGGGTTGCACAGAACGTTACAAATCCACCGATTTACTAAGAGAGATCTCATGAAGATTCACGAGTACCAAGGCAAGGAAATCTTGCGTCAATTTGGTGTGCCAGTGCCACGCGGTATCCCCGCGTTCACGGTGCAAGAAGCGGTGGAAGCCGCGCAAAAGTTGGGCGGCCCAGTGTGGGTTGTGAAAGCCCAAATTCACGCGGGTGGCCGTGGCAAAGGCGGCGGCGTCAAAGTGGCTAAGACCATTGATGATGTCAAGCGTTTGGCCACAGAGATCTTGGGCATGCAGCTCAAGACCCATCAAACTGGCCCAGAAGGCCAAAAAGTGCGTCGCCTCTACATCGAAGACGGCGCCGACATCAACAAAGAATATTACGTGTCAGTCGTGACTGACCGTGCAACGCAAAAGATTGCTTTCATCGCTTCTAGCGAAGGCGGCATGGACATTGAAGAAGTTGCCCACAGCACCCCAGAAAAAATCATCACCGAGTTCATCGACCCGTTGACAGGTTTGGGCGACGTGCAAGCCAAGAAGATTGCAGACGCTATTGGCATGCCTGCTGACTCCACTGCGCAAGCTGTGGACATCTTCAAGAAGCTGTATCAGTGCTACATGGAAACCGACGCCTCTTTGGTGGAAATCAACCCACTGAACCGCGACAGCAAAGGCAACGTGATGGCTTTGGACGCGAAGTTCAACTTCGATGCCAACGCTTTGTTCCGTCACCCAGAAATCGTGGCTTACCGCGATTTGGACGAAGAAGATCCAGCTGAAGTGGAAGCTTCTAAGTTTGACTTGGCCTACATCTCTTTGGACGGCAACATCGGTTGCTTGGTCAACGGCGCGGGCTTGGCCATGGCCACCATGGACACCATCAAGTTGTTTGGCGGCGAACCCGCCAACTTCTTGGACGTGGGCGGCGGCGCTACAGCTGAGAAAGTCACTGAAGCGTTCAAAATCATGTTGGCCAACAAGAATGTCAAAGGCATTCTGGTCAACATCTTCGGCGGCATCATGAAGTGCGACACCATTGCCAGCGGCGTGATCACAGCTTGTAAGGCTGTGAACTTGTCAGTGCCATTGGTCGTGCGCATGAAGGGCACCAACGACGAGCTGGGCAAGAAAATGTTGGCTGACTCTGGTCTGCCCATCATCTCTGCCGACACCATGGCCGAAGCTGCAACCGCTATCGTTGCCGCCGTGAAGTAAGGGAAAAAACATGTCCATCTACATCAATAAAAACACCAAGGTCATCACCCAAGGTATCACCGGCAAAACCGGTCAATTCCACACTGAAAAGTGCATCGAGTACGCAAACGGTAAAAACTGTTTCGTCGCGGGTGTGAACCCCAAGAAGGCTGGCGAGTCCATCTTTGGCGTGCCAATCTATGCAACCGTCAAAGACGCTGCCAAAGAAACTGGCGCCACTGTGTCTGTGATCTACGTGCCACCCGCTGGTGCAGCTGCTGCTATTTGGGAAGCTGTGGAAGCCGACCTCGACTTGGCCATCTGTATCACCGAAGGCATCCCCGTGCGTGACATGCTTGAAGTCCGTAACAAGATGAAAGCCAAGGAAGCGGCTGGCGGCAAGAAGACCTTGTTGCTCGGCCCTAACTGCCCTGGTTTGATCACGCCTGACGAAATCAAGATCGGCATCATGCCCGGTCACATCCACCGCAAAGGCCGTATCGGCGTTGTGTCACGTTCTGGCACATTGACATACGAAGCAGTGGCGATGTTGACTGAAGTGGGCTTGGGCCAATCCAGCGCCGTCGGTATCGGTGGTGACCCCATCAACGGTTTGAAGCACATCGACGTGATGCGCGCCTTCAACGACGATCCAGACACCGATGCCGTCATCATGATTGGTGAAATTGGCGGTCCAGATGAAGCCGAAGCCGCCATGTGGTGCAAGGCCAACATGAAGAAGCCCATCGTGGGCTTCATCGCTGGTGTGACTGCACCTCCCGGCAAGCGCATGGGCCATGCAGGCGCCTTGATTTCTGGCGGTGCTGACACTGCTGACGCTAAGCTCGCCATCATGGAAGAGTGTGGCTTCATCGTCACACGCAACCCCTCTGAACTGGGCAAATTGCTCAAGGCTCAGTTGAAGTAATCTCCTTCGGGATTTACAAATCAAGAAGCGAGCGGTGTTTTCACCGCTCGCTTTTTTTTGAACTCTTGCACCTGCTTCTATTTTTGGGGTGCTGCCTAGAATTCACGCCCCAACTTCTAAAGGACTTGCGATGAAACAAACCCTGCAACGTGGCTTCACCTTGATCGAGCTCATGATCGTCGTCGCCATCATCGGCGTTTTGGCTTCGGTGGCTTTGCCTGCGTACCAAGACTACATGGTGCGCGCGCGCGTGAGCGAGGGCCTGGGGCTTGCCTCTGCCGCCAAAACCAATGTGTTGGATGTGGTCAACAGCGGCACCATCGCCACCGTGACCAATGGCTACAAGTCGACCTACACCTGGACAGGTGCCACCAAGAACATCAGTAGCATCGACATTGCTTCCAGCACGGGCGTGATCACCATCACCACCACAGCGGCGGCAGGTGGCGGCAGCTTGCTGTTGGTGCCTTTCACCAGAAGTGGGACGACTGACTCAGCGTTGCCAGCGCCCACAGCCACCCTTGTGACTGCTGACGGCGTGGTGCAGTGGAAGTGCATGGCCAAGGGCGCCGCAGCGTTTGTGGGCGTGCAAGTGCCCAGCGACGCCCTGGATTCAAAATACGCACCCAGCGAGTGCAAGTAAATCATCCGCACCTCCTCCGTGTAAACAAGGCGCCTATTGGCGCCTTTTGTTTTTTTGGAGTTGGAGTGTAAGAAAATAAACACATGAACTTGTCCGCACCGCACCGCACTCTGCTTCGTCACCTCATGCTGATGCTGTGCCTCGCGCTGCCTTGGCTCAACCCCTTTGCCAGAAGCCCATCGGTGGCGGTGGTGCCGCTGTTGGTGAGTTGGCTGTTGGCTGCCAGCGCGTTATGGCTGGTGGTGGACCTGCCGCTTGCCCAACCCCGCGTCTCCAAGCGTGTGGTGTGTGTGGCGGCCCTGATGGCGCTTTGGCTGGCCGCCGCGTTGCTGTGGGTGCCCCAGGTGGTGGACCATGCGTTGACGGCGGGCCTGTTGGCGTCCCTGATGTGCGTGTGGCTCATGACGGCCGTGGGCCGTCGGGCGGCGGCAGATGAGGCCTTGCTGCGCTGGTGCGTGTGGGCCTTGTTGGGTGCCGCCGTCCTCAGCAGTGTCCTGGCCCTCTTGCAGTACTTGGGGCTGGCGCACGGCTTGTCACCCTGGGTGACACAACCTTTGAAGGGCGATGCCTTTGCCAACCTGCGCCAGCGCAACCAGTTTGCGTCGCTCACCAGTATGGGTTTGGTGGCGTTGCTGAGTTGGGTTGCTGCGCACGACAAAACCCCGCAGCTGTCACGCAACACGTGGGAAGGCATCGGTATTGCTCTGAACTTGCTGGCAGCGGGTGTGGCCTGTTCTATGTCACGCACCGGTGCGATGCAATGGTTGTTGGTCAGCAGCCTGATGGCACTCTGGGCTTGGGGCTCCTCGAACACACAAAACAGCCAGCGTTTGATCGTGCTGGCCATTGCTGCGCCGCTGCTGGTGCTGCTGTGGTCGGTGGTGATGCCGTGGTTGGCCTTGCAAACCACCGGCGAGTGGGGCGCCAGCATGATCTTGCGCGTTGCTGGCCGTACGCAAGACTATGGCGTTTGCGGTAGCCGTCACGTGCTCTGGGCCAATGTTTTGACGCTGATCGCGCAACACCCGTGGCTGGGCTGGGGTTGGGGCGAGACCGATTTTGCGCACTTCATGACGGCCTACGATGGCCAGCGTTTTTGCGACATGTTGGACAACGCACACGACTTCCCGCTGCATCTAGCCTTGGAGTTTGGCGTGCCGTTTGCGGTGGTGGTGATGGCGTGTATCGCTGCGTGGGTGGTGCGTCGCCAGCCTTGGCGTGAGCAGCACGTGTGGCGTGTCATGGCGTGGGGCTTGCTGCTGGTGTTGGGCTTGCACAGCTTGCTCGAGTACCCACTTTGGTATGGCCCGTTTCAGATGACCTTAGGTCTGGCCATCGGCTTGCTGTGGTCGTCGCCCGCATCGCCAGTGAAAGACCAAGCGCAAGAAGGTCCCATGCTTGTCGTCGCCCTGATGTTTGTGGGCTGCTTGTATGCCGCGTGGGACTTCAACCGTGTGGGCCAAATTTATCGGCCGGCTGCCGCACGCGACGCTGCCTACCGAGACACCCCGCTGGAGGCCGCCAAGCAGTCATGGCTGTTCAAAAACCAGGCGGACTTTGCCGAGCTGACCATGCAAACGGTAAGCGCTGAGAATGCAGCCACGGTCTACCCGCAAGCGCTGCGCCTCATGCACTACTCGCCCGAGGCGCGTGTGGTGCAACGCGTCATTGAAAGCGCCAAACTGTTGGGTCACGACGAAGAGGCGCAAGGGTTGACCGAGCGTTTAGAAGACGTGAAGAAAAATATGCCGCGCTAAACTTGTCCGCAACCATGACCCACCTCCTACCCACGCTCTCGGCCATCGTCATCACACGCAACGAAGCGCACAATTTGCACGACTGCTTGCAGTCCATGCACGGGTTGGTCGATGAAATCATCGTGGTAGACAGCCAAAGCACAGACCACACCGTGGCCATCGCGCAGCAGCATGGCGCCAAGGTGTCGCAGCCAGCAGATTGGCCCGGCTTTGGCCCACAAAAAAACCGAGCCCTTGCGCTGGCGACTTGCGATTGGGTGTTTTCCATTGACGCCGACGAACGCATCACGCCGGAGCTGGCTGCCGAAATCAAACGTGTGCTGCAAGCGGGTGATGTGGGCGTGGCCTACCAAATGCCGCGCTTGTCTTGGTATTGCGGCAAGTTCATCCACCACGCAGGGTGGCAGCCCGACCATGTGTTGCGTTTGTTCAAGCGCGGCACGGCCCAATTTTCAAACGATCTCGTGCACGAACGTGTGCTCAGTGAGCAAGGCGTGGCCACCTTGCAAAACCATTTGCTGCATTACAGCTATCGCAACTTCTCGCAAGTGTTGGCGAAGGTCGATGCGTATTCCAGCGCCTCCGCTCAGCAGGCTTATGCCCGAGGCAAGCGTTCAACGGTTGCGGGTGCCCTTGGCCATGGCGCGTGGGCTTTTGTCAGAACCTATGTGATTCGTGCCGGCTTTCTTGACGGCGCACACGGCTTGGCGCTGTCTATCTCCAACGCCGAAACCAGCTACTACAAGTATTTGAAGCTTTGGCAAATGCAGCAGGCCGAAGAGGCCGCTGTCAAATAAGCACAACGAAGACGGCTTAAGCCGCCACGTAGCTGCCCGACTTGCCGCCGTGCTTTTCAAGCAGGTGCACATCGGTCATCGTCATGCCACGGTCAACGGCTTTGCACATGTCATAAATCGTGAGCAGGGCCACTTGCACGGCCGTCAACGCTTCCATCTCCACGCCCGTTTGTCCCACGGTTTCCACAGTTGCTGTGCATTGCACGCTGTGCGTGGCTTCGTCAATGGCAAATTCAACTGCCACGCGGGTGAGCGCCAGCGGGTGGCACAAGGGAATCAAGTCGCTGGTTTTCTTCGCCGCTTGAATGCCCGCAATGCGGGCGATGCCCAACACATCGCCCTTTTTGGCGCTGCCGCTTTGAATCAGCGCCAAGGTGGCGGGCAACATCACGATGCGCCCGGTGGCCACGCCCACGCGGCGGGTGTGCGCTTTGTCGGCCACGTCCACCATGTGGGCTTGGCCTTGTGCGTCAAAGTGTGTGAGTGTGGACATGCTGAAATTAACAGGGGTTAACATGAAAGCCGCATCATACGTTTTGTGTCATTCATGCTTTCTTCCCTGTTTTTGCTGCACTGGCCACGCCGTCTTGGCGTGTTGGGTGTGTGCGCTGCTTTGTTGCTGCCCGTCGCGCCTGCGCAAGCGCAACTGAACAACGGCCGCTTGCCCAATTTGGGCGACGGCGCTGAAGTGCCACTGGGTGTGGAGCGTCGTTTGGGCGAGAGCATTGCTCGCGAAATTTACCGCGATCCTGATTACCTAGACGATCCCGTGTTGGGCGATTATTTGCAATCTATCTGGCAAACCTTGCTCGCCTCTGCGCGTCAACGCGGTGAGTTGACGCCAGAGTTGGATCAGCAATTTTCTTGGGAAATTGCGCTCATACGCGAACGCAGCATCAACGCCTTTGCACTGCCCGGTGGTTACTTGGGGGTGCACTTGGGATTGATTTCTGCGGTCAGCAGTTCCGACGAATTGGCCTCGGTGCTGGCCCATGAATTGAGCCACGTCACGCAGCGCCACATCGCCCGCATGATCGCGCAGCAAGGCCGTCAAGGGCCGATGGTGATGGGCGCCATGATCTTGGGCATGCTGGCGGCCAGCCGCACGCCCAGTGCCAGTGGCGTGAGTGCCGCCAACGCGGTGATGGTGGGCGGACAAGCCGCCGCCATTCAAAGCCAACTGAACTTCTCGCGTGACATGGAGCGTGAGGCCGACCGCATTGGTTACGGCGTGATGACCGACGCAGGTTTCGAGGCCCAAGGTTTTGTCAGCATGTTTGAAAAGCTGCAACAAGCCTCACGCTTGAACGACAACGGGTCCTTCCCCTATTTGCGCAGCCACCCCATGACCACCGAGCGCATTGCTGACGCCCAAGCGCGTCAACAATTGCTGCCCAACCGTGCGCCCGTGGTCACCTCGCCCGAGCACGCCATGATGTCCGCGCGCGCGCAAGTGCTGACCAATCCGGGCGTGGATGTGTTGCGCAACTTGGCAGGTCTTGCGAATGCCACTGACTTGGCGAATGCCCCTCCAGCGCGTCAGGCAGGCTTGTTGTATGGCGCAACGATGGCTGAGATGAAGCAACGCAACTTTGCGGCCGCACGCCAGCATTTGGCCCGCTTGCAAACCTTGGGTGGGCTCACGTTGAATGCGCAGCGCGTGGTGCGTTTGTTGTCTGCGGAGTTGGCCTTGGCGTCAGGCGATGCGGCGCAAGCGGTGGCCTTGCTGGCGCCCAAAGCCACAGTGCTTGCCAACAACGACCGCGCCACGCGCATGCAATTGGCACAAAGTCGCGTGGCCACACGTCAGCCGGCGCAGGCCAAAAACGCCTCGGACGAGCTGTTGCTATGGCTGAACCAACACCCACGTGACGCCTCGGCATGGCTGGTGATGGCGGCGGCTTATGAATTGCAAGGGGATGGTTTGAGAGCCATTCGTGCGCAAGCAGAGGCCCGCGCGATGGAACTCGACTATGGCGCGGCGGTGGATCGATTCAAGGCTGCCCAAGCGTTGGCGCATCAAATGGCCAGCCAAGGCAAGCTAGACCGCGGTGACCATATGGAGGCGTCCATCATTGACACCCGGCTGCGCGAATTAGAGCGTTTGCGGCGGGAACAAGCGCTCGAGCGCTGAGTCAATCAGCACACCGAAGGCAGAGTAAATCAACGAGCCCAAGAGCGCAGAACCAAAGCCGCGCACCCAAAAGCCGTCAATCAGTGCGGCTGCGGCCCAAAACATGAACGCGTTGATGACGAACAGAAATAAGCCCAAGGTGAAAAACGTCACGGGCAACGTCAAGACCACCAAGGCCGGCCGCACGATGAGGTTGAACATGCCGATGACCAAGGCGGCGGCCATGGCAACGCCAAAGCTCGTCACTTCAACGCCGCTGTAGAGATGGGCCAGCGCAATCAAGGCAGTGGCATGGAGTACCCAAGTTAAAAGTAGTTTCATTGCGAGGCCAGCATAGCATTGCCGCTATCATGCACACCCCACTTTCACTCCTGCTTTTTAGGTAACAAACTCTAACGCGATGGCTGGCATTCACATCACCGACCTAGAGGCGGCCATCAACTATTGGCGCGCAAAAAAGCCTTCGCCCGATGGCGTCACCCTGGCACCCGAAATTCGTGCGCTGGCCGAGGTCTATGCCTTGATGGTGTACTACCGCGAAGAGGTGGCTGATGAA
>CANBWY010000025.1 GCA_947373245.1 Comamonadaceae bacterium | reverse complement strand
CCTAAAGTGCTGGACATCTAAGGAGCTGAAATGATTGGTGAATGGAACAACGGCACCGGCCGTCGCAAATCAAGCGTCGCTCGCGTGTTTCTGAAAAAAGGCTCCGGCAAAATCACGATCAACGGTAAAGACATCGCCGCATATTTCGGCCGTCAAACCTCGATCATGATTTCGAAGCAACCCCTGATGCTGACCAACAACGGCGAAGCGTTTGACATTCAAGTCAACGTGCACGGCGGTGGTGAGTCTGGCCAAGCAGGTGCAGTGCGTCACGGTATTACCCGCGCTTTGATCGACTACGACGCAGCTTTGAAGCCCGTCCTGTCACAAGCCGGTTACGTGACACGCGACGCGCGCGAAGTCGAACGTAAAAAGGTTGGCTTGCACTCTGCTCGCCGCCGCAAGCAGTTCAGCAAGCGTTAATCCGCTTCCTGTTTTGCCAAAAGCCGCAGGGGTTCGCCCTTGCGGCTTTTTTATTGCCTGCATGAAAGCCCACATTGCAAATAGCGTTTCTAAGCCAAGCGCCGTGCTATTCCCGAGTAAAGCGATATACTTTTAAGCAATTGATTCAGGAGTCCTCATATGAGCGCAGTTGCAGAAAACATCCAAACAGAAATGCCATCGCCTTTCGTCTTCACCGACAGCGCAGCTGCCAAGGTGGCTGACCTGATCGCGGAAGAGGGCAACCCTGATTTGAAGTTGCGCGTGTTCGTGCAAGGTGGCGGCTGCTCAGGTTTTCAATACGGCTTCACCTTCGATGAAATCGTGAACGAAGACGACACCACGATCAACAAAAATGGTGTGTCTTTGTTGGTCGATGCGATGAGCTACCAATACTTGGTGGGCGCTGAGATTGACTACAAAGAAGACTTGCAAGGCGCGCAGTTCGTCATCAAGAACCCGAACGCGACATCGACTTGCGGCTGCGGCTCGTCGTTCTCAGCCTAATCGCTGAACGGTCAAGCTTTAAAAATTCCACCCAGTATGCGGGCGCCTTGGGCGCCCGTTACTTTTGGATGGTTGCCAGGCAGACCGAGCACGGTTTGACGGGCCAACCAAGCGAAGGCGGCTGCTTCGACTTGCAACGGTGGCATCCCGCGTTCTGTGGATGAACGCACGCGCACTTGCGGCAAAGTTACTTGCAGGCGAGCCATCAAAAAGCCATTCAGGGCGCCCCCGCCACACACCAGCAGCTCTTGCGCCTCAGGGGCGTGGCGGCGTACATCGTTGGCGCAGGCGAGCGCTGTGAATTCAGTCAGTGTGGTTTGCACGTCAGTGGCATTGGCATTGGCAAAAGCGCGGAGTTGGTGTGCCAACCATGTGGGATGAAACAAGTCACGCCCCGTGCTCTTCGGCGGTGCTTGATGCAAGAACGGCTCTGCCAGCAGGGCCTGTAGCAAGGGGGCGATGACCTGGCCGCTGGCGCCCCACGCGCCGTTGTCGTCGAAGGCTTGACCCGTGTGCTGCTGACACCAGTGGTCAAGCAAGGCGTTGCCTGGGCCGCAATCAAAACCCTGCACATCGCCCGAGGCATGCAACACGCTGAGGTTGGCAATGCCGCCGAGGTTTAGCACGCCGACCGTGTGATCGGTTTGACCAAAGATGCCTTGATGAAACACAGGCACGAGCGGTGCACCTTGGCCGCTGGCGGCGACATCGCGGCTGCGAAAGTCGGCCACCACGTCGATCTGGGTGAGTTCGGCCAACAGCGCCGGGTTGTTGAGTTGCAGTGTGTAGCCTGTGCCGTCAAAGGCGCCGGGACGGTGCCGCACGGTTTGGCCGTGTGCGCCGATGGCACGGACTTGGCGGGCTTGCGTGTGTGTCTGGGTCAACAAAGCCTGCACAGTTTGCGCATAGACACGTACGAGTCCGTTGGCTGCCAGCGCAGCGCGGTGTAATTCGTTGTCGCCGGGGGTGTTGAGGGCCAGCAGCTCTTGTTTGAGTTCTGGCGAAAAAGGCATGGCGCGATGTGCCAAGACGCGTGGTTGTGCGCCCCTGAAATCCACCAACACGCCATCCACGCCGTCGAGCGAGGTGCCCGACATCAAGCCTACGTACAGCTCAGACTCGGGCGCGCTGGCGGTCATTTATTCAGCGCGGCTGAGTTGTGTGCTGGCCGCCGCGTTCAAGGCCACCTTGGCAGAGGCCGTGAGGCGTTTGAATTGCTCACGCCCGTTGGCCGTGACTTCAACTGCCGTGCTTTGGCGCGCCATGGTGAGGGGGTCAATGTGCTGGCCGTTCACGCGAAATTCAAAGTGCAGGTGAGGGCCTGTGGCCCAGCCCGTTGCGCCCACCAAGCCGATGGTTTGACCTTGGGCGATGGACTGGCCACGCCTGACATCGATGCGGCTCAGATGGGCATACACCGTGGTGTGGCCATTGGCATGCTTGAGCATCACCACATTGCCAAACCCATTTTGCACGCCCGCCACATCCACCACGCCTTGGCCTACGCTGCGCACGGGGGTGCCCGTCGGGGCTGCGTAGTCCACGCCGAGGTGGGCGCGCCAAGTTTGCAAGATGGGGTGAAAGCGCATCTTGAAGCTGCTGGTGATACGTGAGAAGGCCAAGGGTGAGGCCAAGTAGGTGCGACGCAGACTGGTGCCGTCCGCGTTGAAGTAGCCGCCTTCTTTTGCATTGGCCTCTTTGAACCAAAACGCTTGGTGTGTTTTGCCGTTGTTCACGAACTCGGCAGACAGCACACGGCCAGCGCGCAAGGTTTCGCCGTCGGCTTCGAGCGATTCGTAGACCACCGCAAAGCGGTCGCCTTTGCGCAGAGCGCGGTGAAAGTCGATGTCGCCCGAAAAAATGTCAGCCAATTGGCTGGCCACGCTGTCGGGCAGGTTGGCGTCGTCTGTTGCGGCAAACAAGGAACTTTGAATCGTCCCGTTGCCCATGCGGGTGCCCACGGTGAGTGGCGCGGTTTCTTGGTGTTCCACGAAGCCGTTGGCGGTGCGTTCCATCACCCAGCGGGTGAACTGGTCGCTGTCATCGCGGCCCCAGCGCGCGGTCAAGCGCGTGAGCCGGTGCGCGGCATCCCCTTCGACGCTCACCAAACGGCCAGCGTGGGCGATGACCTGCTGGCGCGCTGTGCGTGCATTGCGCAAGTAGGCTGAGGCTTCAGGGTCGCTCAGACCTAAGCGCGAAAGCAGGCTGTCTGCGGTGTCGTTGGAGCGCGTCAGGTCCGTGCGAAACAGTTGCAAAGACGTGTCGGCCTGCATGCTGGGCAAAGACACAGGGCTGACGCTTTCCACCACCTCGCGCAAAGGGAGTTTGGACGCGCCTTCATCGAGATTGGCGACCGCAAACGCGCCGCCGCCCAGGACGGACAAGCTCACGGCAACACCCGCCAAGATTTTGCGGTGCTGGGAATTCATGCTGTTTTGCAGGCGCGTAGCCAACAAAGAAAAGAAGGTCTGCAAGGGTTTTCTCCGGCAGTTGGTCAAAGGCGGGGGACTGGCCCAGAGCCTGAAGGTTTGGGCCTCTAAAATCAGGCGCAAACACCAAACCGGTGAGTATACCTTGCATGGTAAAAAATCCTTATGAATCAAGCATCTTTACAAAACCACCCCGTCACCGACCGCGTTCTCGAAGCCTTGGCTGTGACCAAGCGCGGCTGCGAAGAACTGATCCCAGAAGATGCCTGGGTGAAAAAACTCGCGCGCTCAGAAGCGACAGGCCAACCCCTGCGCATCAAGTTGGGGCTAGACCCTACTGCGCCCGATATTCACATCGGCCACACCGTGGTGCTCAACAAAATGCGCCAGTTGCAGGATTTGGGACATCAAGTGATTTTCTTGATTGGCGACTTCACCAGTTTGATTGGTGACCCATCCGGGCGCAACAACACGCGTCCCCCACTCACGCCTGAGCAAATCAAGGTCAACGCCGAGACGTATTACAAGCAAGCCTCCTTGGTGTTGGACCCAACCAAAACTGAGATCCGCTACAACAGCGAGTGGTCGATTCCCTTGGGCGCCATGGGCATGATTCAGCTCGCGTCCAAGTACACCGTGGCACGCATGATGGAGCGCAATGACTTCCATGATCGCTTCCACGCCAACACGCCCATCAGCGTGCACGAATTTTTGTACCCCCTCATGCAGGGCTACGACTCGGTGGCGTTGAAGTCGGATTTGGAGCTGGGCGGCACCGACCAAAAATTCAACTTGCTCATGGGACGCCACTTGCAAACCGAATACGGTCAAGAAGCCCAGTGCATCTTGACCATGCCTTTGCTCGAAGGCTTGGATGGCGTTGAAAAAATGTCCAAGTCCAAAAACAACTACATCGGCATCAGCGAAGAGCCCAACACCATGTTTGCCAAAGTGCTGTCCATCTCCGATGTGCTGATGTGGCGTTGGTACACCTTGCTGTCATTCCAATCGATGGGTGCGATTGCGGCACTTAAAAAAGAAATCGAAGGTGGCCGCAATCCCAAAGACGCCAAGGTGGCCTTGGCCAAAGAAATCACTGCCCGCTTCCACGGCGCAGCGGCGGCCGAGGCCGCCGAGCAAGACTTCATCAACCGCAGCAAAGGCGGCGTGCCAGACGACATTCCTGACGTGGCCTTGCTGGGCGCCCCGATGGGCATTGGCGCTTTGCTCAAAGCGGCAGGCTTGGCGCCATCCACCAGCGAAGCCAACCGTTTGATTGACGGCGGTGGTGTGCGCGTGGACTCCAGCGTGGTCAGTGACAAAGGCTTGAAGCTCGACGCTGGCTCATTTGTGGTGCAAGTGGGCAAGCGCAAATTTGCGCGTGTCACGCTGGCTTGACGAACCGCGACCCAACTGAACGCATGAATAAACTTTCCAAATGGTTGTCGCCCAAAGGCTTGCTGTGGGCGTCTGTGGGGGTGGCGTGCATCACCATCGCACTCAAAACTTTGGCATGGGTCCTCACCGATTCAGTGGGCTTGCTGTCCGACGCGATGGAGTCGGTGGTCAATTTGGCGAGCGCCGTGTTCGGTTTGATGATGGTCACTGTGGCGGCGATGCCTGCGGACGAAGATCACCCGTATGGCCACCACAAGGCCGAGTATTTTTCGTCCGGCTTTGAGGGCATTCTCATCGTGGTCGCGGCGCTGGGCATCATTTGGGCGGCGGGCCATCGCATTTTTGACCCACAACCGTTGGCGCAAGTCGGGATTGGTTTGGCTTTGTCTGTGGTCAGCTCCGTGTTGAATGGCTTGCTGGCGTGGGTGATGTTCAAGGTCGCTAAAACACACCGCTCCGTTGCGCTAAAGGCGGATGCCCGTCATTTGGTGACGGATGTGTGGACCTCTGTGGGCGTGGTGTTGGGTATTGGCCTGGTCAGTTTCACGGGTTGGTTGTGGCTCGATGCTGTGGTCGCCATGGGGGTGGCGTTGAACATTCTCAAAGAGGGCTGGCATTTGATTTGGGATGCGTCGCAAGGCTTGATGGACGAAGCGGTGGAGCCCGAGGTGCAGGCGCAAATCCATGCGGTATTGCACGATTTCTCACTCGGCCACGAAGAGTCATGGGCGCAACATGTGCATGTCGTGCGGTTTGACCATGTCATCACACGCAAAGCAGGGCAGCGTCGTTTTGTGGACATGCACATGCACATGCCTTCGGATTGGTCTTTGGGCCTTGCCGCAACTTTGCGTGCCAACGTGGAACAAGCCTTGATGCAAGCCGTACCGGGTTTGCGCGCCACGATTCAGCTGCTGCCAAACGATGTGGAAGCGCACTTTGACGACCCGCAAGATCCGACATGAAAGCTGTGCTGCAACGTGTGAGCGAAGCCCGTGTGGTGGTCGATGACCAAATCGTGGGTGAAATTGCGCAAGGCCTGCTGGTGCTGTTATGTGCCGAGCGTGGCGACACCGAAGCGGTGGGCCAAAAAATGCTCGACAAAATCTTGAAACTGCGCGTCTTCTATGACGACGCCGGCAAGATGAATCGCAGCGTGGTGGATGTGTGCGGTGGTTTGTTGGTGGTGAGCCAATTCACTTTGGCGGCCGACACCCGCAGCGGCACACGCCCCAGCTTCACCAGTGCCGCCCCCGCCGAGGAAGGCCGTCGCTTGTACGACGCGTTCGTGGCGCAAGCCAAAGTGCAGCACCCGCAGGTGCAAACCGGCCTCTTTGGCGCGGATATGAAAGTTCATTTGGTGAACGATGGCCCCGTGACCATCCCCATCACGATAATCGGTGCATGACCGATTCAAAAAATACCGCTACGACCTTTGCTTCCCTGAGCCTCGCGGCCTCTTCTGTCGATAACTTGACGCAGCTGGGCTACACCCAGATGACCCCTATCCAAGCCGCCAGCTTGCCCCTCACCCTCGCAGGCCGTGACCTCATTGCCCAAGCCAGCACCGGCAGCGGCAAAACTGCCGCCTTTGGCATCCCCTTGGTTGAAAAGCTAGACCCTGCCCAGTTCGACGCACAAGCCATGATCTTGTGCCCCACACGCGAGTTGGCCGATCAAGTGACGCAAGAAATTCGCCGCTTGGCGCGCGCGGTGGGCAACATCAAAGTGGTCACGCTGTGTGGTGGTGTCGCTTTGCGTGGTCAGACGGTGAGCCTTGAACACGGCGCACACATCGTGGTGGGCACGCCCGGGCGCATCATGGATCACTTGGAGCGCGGCTCACTCAGTCTGCAAGGCTTGAAGATGTTGGTACTGGACGAAGCCGACCGCATGTTGGACATGGGCTTTTTTGACGACATCGCCAAGGTGGCGCGTCAGTGCCCTAAGGACCGTCAAACCTTGTTGTTCTCGGCGACCTACCCCGAAGGCATTGCCAAGTTGGCGGCGCAGTTCATGCGCGAGCCGCAAACCGTCAAGGTGCAAGCGCAGCACGATGCGCAAAAAATCAAACAGATTTTTTACGAAGTCACCAACAGCGAGCGCTTGCATGCCGTGTCGCAGTTGCTCAACCACTTCCGCCCTGAATCCACGTTGGCGTTTTGCAATACCAAGCAGCAGTGCCGCGACTTGGTGACGGTGCTGCAAGCCCAAGGCTTCAGCGCTTTGGCCTTGTTTGGTGAGCTAGAGCAGCGCGAGCGTGACCAAGTGCTGGTGCAGTTTGCCAACCGCAGTTGCTCGGTGTTGGTGGCGACTGATGTGGCGGCGCGTGGTTTGGATGTGGCCAACTTAGAGGCGGTGATCAACGTGGATGTCACGCCTGACTCGGAAATCCACATCCACCGCATTGGCCGCACGGGTCGCGGCGACGCGGAAGGCTTGGCCTTGTCGCTCGCCAGCATGGATGAGATGGGCAACGTCGGCAAGATCGAGCAGCTGCAAGGCCGTGAATCGATTTGGGCGCCGCTCAGCAGCTTGACACCTGCTGCGGGGGGCATCTTGCAGCCGCCCATGGCGACGCTGCAAATTGTGGGTGGCCGCAAAGAGAAGATTCGCGCAGGCGACGTGCTAGGCGCACTCACGGGGGATGCTGGCTTCAGCAAAGAACAAGTGGGCAAGATCAATGTGAACGAGTTTTCCACCTACGTGGCGGTGGAGCGCGGCATTGCGCGCGAAGCCGTCAAGCGTTTGAGCGCAGGGCGCGTCAAAGGCAAGACGGTAAAAGTGCGATTGCTGGAAGATGCTTTAGGTCGTTAATTGGTGCAACGCACTTCGCCGCAGTAGTGCTGACAGAACGGGCAGCCCGTCATGGGCAACCATGACGGAATTTGGTGGCGCTGCTTGAAGATGTTTTTCAGCACTGTGTCGCGGTACACAGCCCATTTGAAGTTTTTGCCTTCCACGGCGTAGAAGGGCACATCGTCTTGTGACACGGTGATGAGCGACAGGCTGTCAAAGTAAGCGCGGTACTCGTCTAAGTTGGGTTGGCTAAAGCCGATGATGCGGATGGTTTTGCCATCGAAGTCAGCAAAGTTCACCAGCAAGTCGTCTTGGCGCGCGTGAAAGCTGCCCTCGCCAAACACCGGCACATAGGTTTTGAGTGTTTGGCCGTAGATGGACGCGGGCGTGTACGACGTGGCCATCAACACCGTGTTGGGGGTTTGCACTTTCGCCAACAGTTCTTGTGTGCGGTAGCTGCGCACGATTTCTGGGTAAATCTTGACGCTCTTCCAATCGGCGAGTTGTGTGCTGTACATCGCAGCCAACGCCATCAAGTGCGCGCCCAGGAAGACGGCCATCCATGTGCTGCAACGTTTGAGTTGTTCTGCGGGCAAAGCAAAGGCGAGCGCCACAAAAAACAGCGGGTAGAAATTGAGCACCCAATGCAAACCCACCACCTTTTTCATGGCGATGAGCGCAAAGAACGCAAAAGGTACAACGATGAGCGTGGCCAATAGCGTGTGTTGACGCGCCACCTTCGCCAAGGCGCTACGCCCCAGCCATGCGAACCAAACAAAGCCCGGTGTGAGCAGGTAAACCCACGTGAGCAAGTACAGCGCGGGTTTGTTCCACTCGAACACTTCGCCTTGGTTGCGGTTGTACACGTTGAACATGATGTTGGCCCAGCCGTGGCCCATGTTCCACCACAGGTTGATCAGCGGGCCGGGCGTGGCGGCCAGCACCAGCAACGCAAAGCCAAGAAGGCGCTCGCGACGAAACGCCACGAAGTACACAAGGTAAGCCAAGCCAACCACGACCGCAAAGTATTTGGACAAAAACGCAAGGCCCAAACTCAAGCCGCTGAAGGCGTGCAGGGCGTAGCAGGTGCGGTCTTGTTGCGGCCGTTGTTCTGCGCGGGCCAATGCACAGACGGACAGCACGGACCAAAAAATCAAAGGCGTGTCGGTGGTGATGAGTGCATTGAGCCAGTTGATGGGGGTGAGCCAAAACAGCGCAATAGCCCACGCGGTTTTCTCACGGTCAACGCCAGAGAATCCCCACCACAAGGCCGCGCCCAAAGCGGTGGGCAGTAGCAGCGCAGGGATGCGCATGGCGAAGGTGCTGTCACCAAACAGTTTGAGCATCGCTGCAATGGCCCAGCCCGCCATCGGTGGGTGGTCGTAATAGCCCCAGTCGAGGAACACGCCCCACCAATAAAAATACGCTTCGTCGCCGGTGATGGGGAAGGTCGCGCCAATCCATGTGCGCACCAGCAGCGACAGCACGCCCGTCCAGAGCAACAAGCGAACCAGAGGTGCAGAGAGCGGCGTGTTCATGGCGCCATCAATAGGGGCAGGGCAGACCGAGGTCGGCCATGATGAACATTTCTAGCATTTCCATCTCGTTGGCATCGGCCTCGGATGTTTCGTGGTCGTAGCCTTGGGCGTGCAGTGCGCCGTGAATCAGCAAGTGGGCGTAGTGCGCTTGCAGTGTTTTACCTTGTTCTTTGGCTTCGCGTGCCACCACGGGGGCGCACAGCACGAGGTCGGCCATCACCGTGGGTGCTTGTGCGTAGTCGAAGGTCAGCACATTGGTGGCGTAGTCTTTTTTGCGGTAGCTGCGGTTCAGGGCTTGGCCTTCTTCGGCGTTGACGATGCGCACAGTCATTTCGGCGTCGTGTGCCAAAGCGCTGCGAATGCAGCGGTTCACAAAGGCGCGGGGCAGTGCCGCGCGGTGACGCGCGGCGTAGGGCACATCGCCAAATTGCAGGCTGAGGTCTAGGGTGGGCAGGGCCATATTTTTAAGATTGTTTGCGAGAAGGGGCGCCAGTGGTGGCGGAACGTTGGGCGTCATACGCATCGACGATGCGGGCCACCAATGGGTGGCGCACCACGTCGGCGCTGGTGAAGCGGGTGACCGAAATGCCTTTGACGCGTTTGAGCACGCGCTCGGCATCAATCAAACCACTGAGCTGGCCCTTGGGTAAATCAATCTGGCTCACGTCACCCGTGACCACCGCTTTGGCGCCAAAGCCAATGCGGGTGAGGAACATCTTCATTTGCTCGGGGGTGGTGTTTTGCGCTTCGTCCAAGATGACAAAGGCGTTGTTGAGGGTGCGGCCACGCATGAAGGCGAGGGGCGCAATTTCAATCGCGTTGCGTTCAAACGCTTTTTGCACCCGGTCGTAACCCATCAGGTCATACAGCGCATCGTACAAAGGGCGCAAATATGGGTCTACCTTTTGGCCCAAGTCGCCGGGTAAGAAACCGAGTTTTTCGCCGGCTTCCACCGCAGGGCGGGTCAGCACAATGCGTTGCACGGCGCTGCGTTCCAGCGCGTCCACCGCGCAGGCCACGGCCAAATAGGTTTTGCCTGTGCCAGCGGGGCCAATGCCAAAGCTGATGTCGTAGGCTGCAATGTTTTCCAAATACGCCGCTTGTGTGGGCGTGCGTGCGCGCAGGTCGGTGCGGCGGGTTTGCAGCATGGGCGCGTCTTCTTCGACCATCGCGCTGTCGCCGGCCAGCATGAGTTGCACTTGCTCGGGCGGAATGACGCGTGCTGCGCGCTCGTACAGCGCTTGCAGCACTTCCATGGCGCGCGTGGCCTTGGCCTTGTGACCGTCCACTTTGAATTGCTCGTGGCGGTGGGCGATTTTCACGTCCAAGGCCAACTCGATGGTGCGCAAATGTTCGTCGGTGGGGCCGCATAAATGCGACAGACGGGTGTTGTTGTGTGGGGTGAAGGTGTGGCGAAGAATCAAGTCGATAATCCCTAAAAAGGTCCCCCAATGATAGGCAAGTTAACCGGCATCCTCAGCGAAAAAAATCCACCTCAAGTTTTGGTGGATTGCAACGGCGTGGGCTACGAAGTCGATGTGCCCATGAGCACGTTTTACAACCTACCCCCCACGGGCGAGCGTGTGTCGCTGCTGACGCACTTTGTGGTGCGCGAAGACGCGCAAATTTTGTATGGTTTCAGCACCGCGTCAGAGCGCGCCACATTTCGCTTGCTGATCAAAATTTCAGGTGTCGGCCCACGCACAGCCCTTGGCATTTTGAGCGGTATGAGTGCGGACGAATTGGCGCGCGCTGTGTCTGACCAAGAAGCGGGACGCCTCACCAAGGTGCCAGGTATCGGCAAGAAAACCGCTGAGCGTTTGCTCTTGGAGCTCAAAGGTAAGCTGGGCGCAGATCTCGGGCCCAATATGTTTTCCACGCCTGACCACCAAAGCGACATCTTGCAAGCCTTGCTGGCGTTGGGTTACAGCGACAAAGAGGCCTCTGCCGCGCTCAAGGCATTGCCTGCCGACGTGGGTGTGAGCGACGGCATCAAGCTGGCACTCAAAGCATTGGCGAAATAAACCATGAGCATTCAGACCGACGATTTTGCGCCTTCCCCCGTGCCCTCGCGCATGGTGTCTGCAGCCCCCGTGTCGCCTAACGAAGAGGCGGTGGAGCGTGCCCTGCGCCCCAAGCTGCTGCAAGAGTATGTGGGCCAAATGAAGGTGCGCGAGCAGTTAGAAATTTTCATTGGTGCCGCCAAAATGCGCGGCGAGGCTTTGGACCACGTGCTGTTGTTTGGCCCGCCCGGCTTGGGCAAAACCACGCTGAGTCACATCATTGCCCAAGAGCTGGGTGTGAACCTGCGCTCCACCAGCGGCCCTGTGCTCGAAAAGCCCAAAGACTTGGCCGCGTTGCTGACTGGCTTAGAAAAAAACGATGTGCTGTTCATCGACGAAATTCACCGCTTGTCGCCAGTGGTGGAAGAAATTTTGTATCCCGCGCTAGAGGATTACCAAATCGACATCATGATTGGCGAAGGTCCTGCGGCGCGCAGCATCAAGCTCGATTTGCAGCCTTTCACTTTGGTGGGGGCGACCACCCGTGCGGGCATGTTGACCAACCCCTTGCGTGACCGCTTTGGCATTGTGTCGCGCCTTGAGTTTTACACCGCTGAAGAGTTGCAACGCATCGTGGTGCGCAGTGCGGGTTTGCTTGATACGCCGATGGACATTGAAGGTGGGTTCGAGATTGCGCGTCGCTCACGCGGCACACCGCGCATTGCCAACCGTTTGCTGCGCCGCGTGCGCGACTATGCCGATGTGAAGGGCACGGGACGCATCACCGAAGACATTGCCAAACGGGCGCTGGCCATGTTGGACGTGGACCCGCAAGGCTTTGATTTGATGGACCGCAAACTGTTGGAAGCCGTGATTCACCGCTTCGATGGCGGACCTGTGGGCTTGGACAACATCGCCGCCAGCATTGGCGAAGAGCGCGACACGATTGAAGACGTGATTGAACCGTATTTGATTCAGCAAGGCTTCTTGCAACGTACGCCGCGTGGCCGCATCGCCACCTTGGCGGCCTATCGCCATTTGGGAGTCACGCCGCCCAAGGGGATTGGCGACATCGCGGTCGACTGAACCACGTCCGTTAGGTGGTGGTTTCGTCGCGCGGTGCAGCCGGTACACCAAGTGCATCGTCAAAGTGCGACACATCACCCCAGCCCACCAAGCTCAAGCCTTGAGGCGTCCACAGCAAACGGTTGATGGCGGCATTGCCCAAGTGCCACGTGCGCGGGGCTTCGATGGCCTGTTGGGTGGCCAAGCGGTACAGCGCATCCATCACACCGCCGTGGGCGACCAACACAATTTGCTCGCCTAAGTGCTGGCTCGCCAATTCATTCACACAATTCGCAATCCGCTCGCGCAACACAGTGAGCGACTCGCCGCCCACGGGCGACCAATGCGGATCGCGACCGCGCCAGAGTTTGGCGTCTTCGGGCCAGCCTGTTTCAATCTCTTTCCAAGTTTGGCCTTGCAAGTGGCCGAAGTGGCGCTCGCGCAAACCGGTATGCCCGATGACCGACAGCCGAGCCGCGAGTGCGTTGCTTTGTGCAATGGCTTGTGCGGTTGCAAAGGCGCGCGCCAAGTCGCTGCTGTAAATGGCGGTGATGTGCTCTTCGCGCAAGGCTTGACCCACGCGCTGCGCTTGCCATTTGCCCGTGTCGTTGAGCCCAATGTCGAGTTGGCCCTGAATGCGTGTGTCCACGTTCCAAGGGGTTTCCCCATGTCGGATGGCGAGGATTCGAGTAGCTTGCATGGGTCAGAGTTTAAAGATGAAAAATCATGCAAAATAGCACGACCGTTCTTTTATTAATTTCGTATGACCGTTTCGCGCAAAACAGCCACATCTGAAAGCAAGGCGCTTCAAAAAGGCCAGCAGACCAAAGCCGCCATCGTGGATGCAGCTTTGGGTTTGGCGACGCAAATTGGTTTAGAGGGTCTGAGCATTGGTGCTTTGGCAGAGGTCGCTCGCATGAGTAAGTCTGGCGTGTTTGCGCACTTTGGTTCACGCGAAGAATTACAAATCTCGGTGGTGCGTGAATACCATCAACGCTTTGAGGCCGAGGTGTTTCTTCCCATCTTGAAGGCGCAACGTGGCTTGCCCCGCTTGCGTCAATTGTTTGCCAACTGGACCAAGCGCACTTCCGCAGAGATTGATTCAGGCTGCCTCTACATCAGCGGCGCCGCTGAGTTTGATGACCGCCCCGGCCCCGTGCGTGATGCACTCGCCAGCTCTGTCAAAACGTGGCTGGCTGCTGTGCATCGCACGGTGGTGCAAGCCCGTGATGTGGGCCATTTGGCGGATGACACGGATGCCGAGCAAATGGTGTTTGAGTTGCACGGTTTGATTTTGGCGTTGCAATACGAGGCGCGTTTTTTGCGTTCATCCAAATCATTGGCACGCACCGCACAAGGGTTTGAAAACATCTTGCAACGCTATGGCGTGAGCGAGACCGCACCGATTTCAAAAGCCGCTGCTAAGCGCACATCGACATCAAAGAAGTAAGGAGAGCACCATGCCCAGCTACACCCCACCCCTGCGTGACATGCAATTTGTGTTGAACGAGGTTTTGCATGTGACGGAAGAATTCAAGCAAATGCCCAAACATGCGGACATCGATGCGGACACCATTTCGGCCGTGTTGGAAGAGGGGGGCAAGTTTGCGTCAGAAGTGATTTTTCCGCTGAATCAAATAGGCGACGCGCAAGGCTGCACGCTCAACCGCGACACACACGAAGTCAAAACGCCCGATGGCTTTAAAGCGGCGTTTGAGCAGTACGTGCAAGGCGGCTGGCCATCGCTCAGCGCCGACCCTGAATACGGCGGCCAAGGCTTGCCCGTGGTGGTGAACCAGTGTTTTTATGAAATGCTCAACAGCGCCAACCAAGCGTGGACCATGTACCCCGGCCTCACGCATGGGGCTTACGAGGCGCTGCATGCTCATGGCACAGACGTGCAAAAGGCCTTGTATTTGCCCAAGCTCACCAGTGGCGAATGGACGGGCTCCATGTGTTTGACCGAGCCCCATTGCGGGACCGACCTTGGGCTCTTGCGCACCAAAGCCGAGCCGCAAGCCGATGGCACCTATCGCATCACCGGCAGCAAAATTTTTATCAGCGCGGGCGAGCACGATTTGGTGCGCAACATCGTGCACTTGGTGCTGGCCCGCTTGCCCGATGCGCCTGCGGGCAGCAAAGGCATCAGCTTGTTTGTGGTGCCGAAATTTCACGTCAACGCCGATGGCAGCGTGGGCGAGCGCAATGGCATTTACTGCGGCGGCTTAGAGCACAAGATGGGCATCCACGGCAACGCCACCTGTCAAATGGTGCTCGACGGTGCGGTGGGCACGCTGGTGGGCCAGCCCAACAAAGGCTTGGCGGCGATGTTTGTCATGATGAACGCCGCCCGCATCGGCGTGGGCATGCAGTCACTGGGTTTGACCGAGGTGGCCTATCAAAACGCGCTGGCCTACGCCAAAGACCGCATCCAGTCGCGCAGCTTGACCGGTGTCAAAGACCCCGGCAAACCCGCCGACAGCATTCTTGTACATCCCGATGTGCGCAAGATGCTCCTCACGGCCAAGGCCTATGCCGAAGGCGGCCGCGCGCTGGCGCTGCACTGCGCCTTGTTGATTGACCGCGAGTTGAACCACCCCGATGCCGAGGTGCGTGCCGAGTCGGCCGAGCAAGTTGCCTTGCTCACCCCCATCGTCAAAGCGTTCATCACGGACAACGCGTGGACGGCCACATCGTCGTGCCTGCAAGTGTTTGGCGGCCACGGGTTCATTCGTGAATGGGGCATGGAGCAATACGTGCGTGACGCTCGCATCAACATGATTTACGAAGGAACCAACACCATTCAAAGTTTGGATTTGTTGGGACGCAAGGTGCTGGGCAACCAAGGTGCCTCGCTGAAAAAATTTGGCAAACACATTGCCGATTTGGTGGCGCAGACGCAGGGTGACGAAGACATGGCTGAGTTCATCAACCCGCTGGTCAAGCTGGGCCAACAAATGACGCAATTCACTGGCGAGATTGGCTACAAAGCCTTGCAAAATGCCGACGAGGTTGGCGCGGCGGCGGTCGACTACTTGCGTGTGGCGGGCCATTTGGTGTTTGGTTATTTCTGGGCGCGCATGGCGCAAGTGGCCTTGCAAAAAATTGCAGAAGGTAACCGTGACCCGTTCTACCAAGCCAAGTTGCAAACGGCGCGTTTTTACTTTGCCAAACTGTTCCCAGAAACCGCCTCGCTCATGCTCACCGCCCGTGCGGGGGCGGGTGTGCTGATGGAGACAGAGGCCGTGTTTGTCTGAATGGCTGATGCATTGAAATCAGTTAAATTCAAAGCATGATGAAGACACGCATTTTGAAAACACTGTTGGGCGTGGCCTGTTTGGCCGCTGGCAGCAGCTACGCGCAGATGACACCCGTGGGCATTTGGCACAACATCGACGACAAAACGGGTGAGGCCAAGGCTGAAATTCAAGTGTTGGAAAAAGACGGTGTGCTGAGTGGGCGCGTGGTCAAGACCCTGCGCAACGACCCGAACGCCAAGAAGACCTGCGAGGACTGCAAAGACGACCGCAAAGGCAAAGACATCATCGGCCTAGAGATCATCCGTGGTGTGAGGGCGGACCCCTCGAGCGCGTATTTGTGGGGCAGTGGTGGCACGATCTTGGACCCGGAAAACGGCAAGGAATACACGGTCAAAATGATGCCCAAAGAAGGCGGGCAAAAGCTGCAAGTGCGCGGCTACATCGGTCCTTTTTACCGTACCCAAATTTGGCTTCGCGCCCAGCAATAAGGACTTCTATGACAGAAATTTTGAGCCACATCGACAGCGGTGTGATGACCCTGACGTTCAACCGCGTCGATAAAAAAAACTCACTCACGGCCGACATGTACGCGGCCTTGGCTGACGCTGTGGCGCAAGCCGAACATGACCCACAGGTGCGCGTTTTGGTGTTCCAAGGGCATGAAACCGTGTTTTGTGCCGGCAACGACATTGCAGATTTCTTGCACAACCCGCCGGCCACAGCGGATGCGCCCGTGTTTCGTTTGCTGCGCAACATTTCCACGTTCCCTAAGCCGGTGTTGGCCGCTGTGGCTGGCCCCGCCGTGGGCATTGGCACCACGCTGCTCTTTCATTGCGACTTGGTGTACGCCGGTGACAACGCGGCGTTTGTCATGCCTTTTGTGAATTTAGGCATCTGCCCCGAAGCCGCATCGAGCTTGCTGGCACCTCAAATGATGGGCTACCACCGCGCTGCGGAGGCTTTGCTGCTGGGTGAACCCTTCATGGCAGAGGCTGCGTTGGAGGTGGGCTTGGTCAACCGTGTCTTGCCCCCGACGGAGGTGAACAACTACGTCCAAGCCCAGGCACGCAAGCTGGCAGCCAAGCCCCTGTCGTCGTTACTGGAAACCAAACGTTTGATGAAAGCGGGGCAGGCGCAGCTGGTGCAAAAGCAAATGAACGACGAGGCGGCTTCATTTGGCCGCATGTTGCAAGAGCCGGCGGCCAAAGAAGCGTTTGGTGCGTTCATGGAAAAACGTAAACCCGATTTTTCAAAAATTTGATTCACGCACGGCATGCCGCATCACACAACGCCCCCTGTGGTTTTTGAGACTGAATACCTCGAAGGCTTTCGCCAGATTTATGAAGAAAAAATTGTCTTCAACAAATTATTAGGTTTGAAGTTGGTGAGCGTCACGCCCGAAGAGGTGGTGGCCCGCATCGCCATGCGACCCGACTTGGTGGGGCACTACGCCTACAACCGCATTCATGGTGGCGTCATCAGCGCGGTACTCGATGCGATTGGCAGTGCGGCTGTGATGGCCTGCTTGGCTGGCACGCACATGAAAGAATCGCCCGAGGCGCGCTTGGAGCGCTTCGCCAAGCTGGGCACGATTGATTTGCGTATCGACTACTTGCGCCCGGGCATTGGCGAGCACTTCACCATCCATGCCCATGCTTTGCGTGTGGGCGCACGTGTGGGGACCTCACGCATGGAGTTTCGCGGTCCCGACGGGACGCTGATGTCCACCGGTACGGGGGCTTACATCGTTTCCTAAAACTCAGTCTTTGGGGATGATGCGCGGCTTACCCGCTTCGTCAATGGCCACATAGGTAAGTGTGGCTTCAGTCACCTTCATGTACTCGCCTTGTGCGCTGAAGCGCTCGGCAAACACTTCCACCTTCACGCTGATGGACGTGTTGCCAATGCGTTGCACGCGTGAGAAAAAGCTCAAAATGTCGCCCACCTTGACGGGGTGTTTGAAGATGAATTCGTTCACCGCAACGGTGGCGATGCGTCCGCGCACATAGCGCGCAGGCAGCACGGCGCCTGCCAAGTCCACCTGCGCCATCACCCAGCCACCAAAAATATCGCCGTTTTGGTTGCAGTCAGCCGGCATGGGGATGACCTTCAATACCAACTCTTGGTCGGTGGGCAAAGGCACGGCGTGGGGGTTGGCAGAGGTAGACATAGGCACAATCGAAGCATTATTTTTTGGCATTGTGCAACATGCGTCATCACGCCCATTCTTCTGAACCCACACCCGCGGGGCAAACCGTCAAACAACGCCCCGACAGCGAAACGCTGAAACGACTTTTTCCCTACTTGTGGCAATACAAATGGCGTGTGGTCGCGGCCTTGACCTTCATGATCGGTGCCAAGGTGGCCAACGTGGGCGTGCCTTTGCTGCTCAAAGAGTTGATCGATGCCATGTCTTTCAAGCCCAACGATCCGATGGCGGTCATCGTGGTGCCGGTGTCGTTGTTGCTGGTGTACGGCGTACTGCGTTTGTCAGCCTCGGCATTCACGGAGTTGCGTGAATTGGTGTTTGCCAAAGCCACGCAGGGCGCGGCGCGGCAAATTGCGTTGGAGACGTTCCAGCATTTGCATGGCCTAAGCCTGCGCTTTCACTTAGAACGCCAAACCGGTGGCATGACGCGCGACATTGAGCGCGGCGTGCGCGGCATTGAGTCGCTCATTTCGTATTCGCTCTACAGCGTGGTGCCTACGCTGGTGGAGGTGGCCTTGGTGCTGAGCATCTTGGCGGTCAAGTTCGATGTGTGGTTTGCGGGCATCACGCTGATCGCGCTGGCGCTGTACATCGTGTTCACCATCAGCGTGACCGAATGGCGCACGCAGTACCGCCGCCAAGCCAACGAGTTTGATTCAGCCGCGCACACCAAAGCCGTGGACTCCTTGTTGAATTACGAAACCGTGAAGTACTTCAACAACGAGGCCTTCGAGGCGGCGCGCTACGACAAAAGTTTGGAAGCCTTACGCCGTGCACGGCTGAAAGCGCAAACCTCGCTGTCGCTACTCAACACCGGTCAACAACTCATCATCGCTGTGGCCTTGGTGGGCATGCTGTGGCGCGCCACGCAAGGCGTGGTGGACGGGCGCATGACCTTGGGCGACTTGGTGATGATCAACGCCTTCATGATTCAGCTCTACATTCCTCTGAATTTTCTGGGTGTGCTGTATCGCGAAATCAAACAAAGTTTGACCGACCTCGACCGCATGTTCACCTTGCTCGAAAAAGAGCGCGAAGTGGCCGATACACCCAATGCGCCATCGCTGCAACTCAGCGGCTCGCCCACGGTGAAGTTTGAATCGGTGGTGTTTGCCTATGAGGCTGCGCGGCCTATTCTGCATGGCATCAGTTTTGAAATTCCGGCGGGCAAAACCGTGGCCGTGGTCGGGCCGTCGGGCTCGGGCAAGTCCACGTTGGCGCGCCTGTTGTTTCGCTTTTATGACGTGGGTGCAGGCGCCATCACCCTCGACGGGCAAGACATTCGCCAAGTCACGCAAAGCAGCGTGCGCCGCGCTATGGGCATCGTGCCGCAAGACACAGTGCTGTTCAACGACACCGTGCGCTACAACATTGCCTATGGCCGTACCGACGCAACCGAGGCCGAGGTAGAGCAAGCCGCGCGTGCCGCACACATCCACGACTTCATCGCGGCCACGCCGAAGGGCTACGACACCATGGTGGGCGAACGCGGCTTGAAGTTGTCGGGCGGCGAAAAGCAGCGCGTGGCGATTGCACGCACGCTGTTAAAGAACCCGCCCATTGTGATTTTTGACGAAGCCACCTCGGCACTCGACAGTGCCAATGAGCGCGCCATTCAAGCCGAGTTACAAACGGCGGCGCATAACAAAACCACCTTGGTGATCGCGCACCGTTTGTCCACCGTGGTGGATGCGCATGAGATCTTGGTGCTTGATGCAGGGCGCATCGTGGAGCGTGGTAACCATGCTGCGCTGCTGGCGCTGAACGGTCGCTATGCACAGATGTGGGCTTTGCAACAGTCGTCAGAATCTTGATTTTTAGTTCGGCAGGTCTTTGGCCGATTTGGCACACGCTTTACGCGTGGGCGCCACAACAGGCAAAATCCATTCCAAAATTCAACCGGGTCCCCCGTGTGGCGGCTCTTTTCGGTGTTTGCAAAAGGTCTTTTCATGTTCTCCTCGCGTTTCCACAGCATCGTCCTTTCTTCGCTCGCTGTTGCTAGCCTTGTGGCTTGCGGCCCCTCTTCGGATGGCAAGCCACCCGCTGGGGCAGGTGGGCCCCCTCCGGCAGAGGTCAATGTGATGACCGTGGCCACAGAGCCTGTGGACTTGACCATCGATTTGTCAGGTCGTTTGCAAGCGGTGCGCACGGCGCAAGTGCGAGCCCGCGTCGAAGGGGTGGTGGACAAGATCTTGTTCAAAGAAGGCATCGACCTCATGGCGGGGGCGCCTTTGTTTCAGATTGACCCGCGTGCCTACCGTGCCGCTGCGGATGCGGCGCGTGCCGATGCACAAGCCGCCGAGCAACTGCTGCAACGTGACCAAGCCTTGCTAGACGTGCACGGTGTGAGCCAACAAGAGTTCGAAGCCGCGGTGACCCGTGCCAAGCAAGCCAAAGCCACTTTGGCCAAGGCCAACATTGACTACGAAAACGCCATGGTCACGGCCCCCATCGGTGGTCGTGTGGGCCACGCCTTGGTGACGGAGGGGGCTTTGGTGGGACGGGGGGACGCCACGCCCTTGGTCAACATCGACCAGATGGACCCCATTTATGTGAACTTCAGCCAAACCGAGAGCGAGCTGTTCAACTTGCGCCAAAGCATCAAGCAAGGCAAAGCGAAAAAGGGCGAGAGCCTGAAAGTCGAGCTGCTGTTGCCGGATGGTTCGGTGTACGCCCAAACAGGCAAGTTGCTGCTGTCAGAGCAAACGGTGGATGTGAACACGGGCAATGTGTTCTTACGCGCAGAGTTTGCCAACCCGCAGCGCGAGTTGTTGCCCGGCAGTTTCGTGCGTGTGCGCATTTCACAATCTCGCATGGACCAAGCCATTGCCGTGCCGCAGCGTGCGGTGCAAATGAATTCGGATGGCGCGTATGTGTTGTCTGTGACGGCTGACAACAAGGTCGCGCCCATGCCCATTCAAATTGGCCCCATGAGTGGTGCAAAGTGGGTGGTGACTGGTGGCTTGCCTGAGGGCACGCGCATCATCGTCGACGGCGTGCAAAAGGCGAGGCCCGGGTCAACCGTCAAACCCGTCGACCTCAATGCCGCACCTGCTGCCTCGCCCGTAGCATCTGCGCCCGCGTCGGCCGCTTCGCAAACAGGGCACTGAGTCATGTTTGCCAAATTTTTCATTGACCGCCCCGTTTTTGCGTGGGTGATTGCCATTGCCTTGGTGTTGGCGGGTTCCTTGTCCTTGCGCAAGATGCCGGTGTCGCAATACCCGCAGGTGGCGCAGCCTTCGATTGCGTTCAACATCACCTACCCCGGCGCATCGGCCGAGGTGGTTGAGCAAACCGTCACAGCGCTGATTGAGCAGGAGATGAACGGCATCGATCACTTGCTCTATATGGAGTCGTCGTCCGAGCTGGGCGTGGGCACTTTGACGCTGACATTTGAGGCGGGTACGAACGTTGACATAGCTTCGGTCGAAGCGCAAAACCGCTACAAACGCGTGGAGGCCCGCTTGCCAGAGGACGTGCGCCGTTTGGGTGTGCCGGTGACCAAGCCTCAGCGCAACTATTTGCTGTTCGTGGTACTGACCTCCCCCGATAAAAGCAAAGACGAAGTGGCCTTAGGGAGCTATGCCGCCTCTAATGTGTTGGATCAATTGCGTCGTGTGCGTGGTGTGGGTGAGGCGACTTTGTTTGGCACCGAATACGCCATGCGTATTTGGCTCAACCCCGCGAAGTTGCATGCCTACGGTATTGCCCCGAGTGACGTGGCAACGGCTGTGCGTGCGCAAAACGTGCAATTGGCGACGGGCGAGATGGGCCAAAACCCTGCGCAAATCGGGCAACAACTCAATGCTGTGGTGGTGGTACGCAGCCGTTTGAATCGCCCCGAAGAGTTTGGCGAAATTTTGGTCAAGACCCAGCCCGATGGCTCAGCCGTGCGCCTCAAAGATGTGGCGCGTGTCGAGTTGGGCGCCCAAAGTTACGACATCTTGGCGCGCACCGATGGCAATCCTTCTGCCGCGATTGCCGTGCGTGTGTCGCCCGATGGCAATGCGCTGGAAGTGGCGCAAGCGGTCAAGCAGCGCATGCAAGAACTGTCGCCTTACTTTCCCAAAGGTGTGGGTTGGGAAGTGCCCTACGACACCTCTAAGTTTGTAGAAATTTCCATCTCAGAAGTGGTCCACACCTTGGTTGAAGCCATGGTGTTGGTGTTCTTGGTGATGTGGCTGTTCTTGGGGAATTTGCGTGCCACGCTGATTCCTGCGGTGGTGGTGCCGGTGGCGTTGCTGGGCACGTGCACGGGTTTGTTTTTGTTGGGCTATTCGGTCAACGTGCTGACCTTGTTTGCGATGGTCTTGGCCATCGGCATCGTGGTGGACGATGCCATTGTGGTGGTGGAAAACGTGGAGCGTTTGATGAGCGAAGAGGGCTTGTCGCCACGCGACGCCACGCGCAAAGCCATGGACCAAATCATTGCGGCCATCATCGGCATCACCTTGGTGTTGTGTGCGGTGTTTGTGCCCATGGCATTCTTTGGTGGCTCGGTGGGCGTGATTTACCGCCAGTTCTCGGTCACTTTGGTGTTGACCATGTTGTTGTCGGCGTTGATGGCGGTCACCCTCACGCCTGCCATGTGTGCCAGCATCTTGCTGCCGATTGAAAAAGGCCATGCGGCGACACAAAAGGGTTTGTTGGGTTGGTTCAACCGCCACTTCGCGCGCATCAGTGGAAGTTACGCGGCGCGTGTGGAAAAAATCATCAAGCGGCCCATGCGCTGGTTAGCCGTGTTCTTGGCCATTTGCGTGGCCACAGGTTGGTTGTTCACGCGCTTGCCCGGCAGCTTCTTGCCGGATGAGGACCAAGGCTATTTCATCAGCATGGTGCAGTTGCCCCCAGGCGCCTCTACCGAGCGCACGCGTGATGTGCTGGCTGACGCCGAGCAGTACTTTTTGAAACAGTCCGAAGTGGACCATGTGATTGGTGTGCTGGGTTTCTCTTTCTTTGGCCGTGGCCAAAACGCCGCATTGGTGTTTGTGAAGCTCAAAGATTGGGACGCTCGCAAAACGGCAGACCATTCGGTGCAGGCCGTCATTCAGCGTGCCAATATGTATTTGTTCTCGCTCAAGCAGGCCTTTGCCTTGGCGGTGAACGTGCCGCCTATTCCTGAGTTGGGTGCGGTAGGTGGTTTTGACTTCCGCTTGCAAGACCGCTCAGGCCAAGGACGTGAGCGTTTGACGGATGCCCGCAACATGATGCTGGGCATGGCGGCCAGTCACCCCGCCTTGGCGGGTGTGCGCCCCGAAGGCCAAGAGCCAGCACCTCAAATTTTGCTGGACATCGACCGCGCCAAAGCGCGTGCTTTGTCGGTGGACTTGGGCAGCTTGAACGACACCTTGCAGTCGACTTTGGGCGTGTCCTACGTCAACGACTTTGTGCGTGATGGCCGCATCTTGCGCGTGCAAATGCAAGCCGATGCCGACTTACGCAGCAAACCTGAAGCCATTTTGCGTTTGCCTGTGCGCAACACGCGTGGTGAGATGGTGACCTTGGGTGAGTTCGTCAAAACACGTTGGGTGGTGGGCTTGCCGCGGGTGGACCGTTACAACGGTTTGCCATCGACCAAGCTCTCAGGCTCTCCCGCGCCCGGTCGCAGCTCAGGCGAGGCCATGGCGGCGATGGAAGAGTTGGCGGGCAAGTTGCCCCCCGGCTTTGGGTTTGAGTGGTCGTCGACATCGTTGGAAGAGCGTTTGTCGGGCAACCAAGCGCCAGCCTTGTTTGCCATTTCGATCGTCGTGGTGTTCTTGGCACTGGCGGCTTTGTATGAAAGCTGGTCCATTCCGTTTTCGGTGATGCTGGTGGTGCCGCTCGGTTTGTTTGGCGCGGTGCTGGCGGTGTTGCTGCGCGGCTTGCCCAACGATGTGTTCTTCAAGGTGGGCATGATCGCCATCATTGGCTTGGCCTCGAAGAATGCGATTTTGATCATCGAATTTGCGCGTGAATTGAACGACGCGGGACACAGCGTGCTGGACGCCGCCCTTGAGGCCTGCCGCTTGCGGTTCCGTCCAATTCTGATGACCTCCATTGCCTTCATCTTGGGCGTGATGCCTTTGGCGATTTCCAGCGGGGCAGGTGCCAAGAGCCGACAAGCCATTGGCACGGGCGTGGCCGGTGGCATGCTGGGCGCAACCGTGTTGGCGGTGTTCTTGGTGCCGGTATTTTTTGTGGTGGTGCGGCGTTATTTCCCGGGCAAGCCCAAGCACCACGATGTAGAGCAAGGAGCCCGCCATGATTGATCGCAACCGTTTCACTGTGATGGCTTTGGCGACAGCCTGTGCGCTGAGTGCCTGTAGCTTGGCACCGACCTACAAACGCCCCGACGCTGATTTGGCCAAGAGCTGGTCTGCGCAAGACGGTGCGGCAGACACTGCACAGTTGCAAGACATTCCGTGGGCGTCGCTCTACACAGACGCGCACTTGCGTGGTCTCATTCGGGTCGCACTAGAACGCAACCATGACTTGCGAATCGCAATAGGGCGCATGGAAGAAGCGCGCGCTTTGTGGGGCGTGCAACGCGCCGATCAAATCCCAAGTGCCACGATGTCTGTTGGTCGCACAGCATCGCTCACGCCCGCAGGTATTGTGAACAACAGCCCCACGCCTGTGCGACTCAACCGCTACGACGCCAATGTGAATTTGGTGTCGTTCGAAGTGGATTTTTGGGGACGTGTGGCGGATATGACCCAGGCCGCCAAATCCAATTACCAAGCGAGCGCAGAAGATCGGCGCGTGGTGCAATTGGGACTGATCAGTGATGTGGCCAATGGCTACTACTTGGTCCAAGACTTGGCGCTACGCAGCCAGTGGGCGGCTCAAACCGCATCGGGTCGCCAGCAGTTGTTTGACTTGACTGCGCGCAAACAGACATTGGGTGCCGCCAGTGATGTGGATGTGGCGGCCGCGCAAACGGCCTTGTCGGCCGCGCAGAGCGATCAGCTCACGACGGATCGTGCTTTGCAGCAAGCGCGCAATGCCTTGGCATTGTTGGTGGGCGGGCGTTTGCCTGCTGACTTGCCTGCAGCCGTTGCGCTGGACACGCAAAGCCTGTCGTTGTCTTGGGGCGCCAACTTATCGTCTGAGGTGTTGCTGCGCCGCCCCGATGTGCGTGCTGCCGAGCAGCGTTTGATGGCAGCCAACGCCAATATCGGTGTGGCGCGAGCTGCTTTCTTGCCAAAGTTGCAATTGACGGGTGCATCGGGCTCGTCCAGCACGAGTTTGAATGGTTTGTTTGATTCAGGCTCACGCAGCTGGAGCTTTGTGCCCACACTGCAAATGCCCCTATTTGACTGGGGCCGCACCACAGGCAATTTGGATGTGGCCAAAGCACGCAACGTGCAAGCCGTGGCGACTTACGAAAAGACCTTGCAACAGGCTTTCCGTGAAGTGGCCGACTTGCTGGTGGCGCGTGACACCTTGCAGCAGCAATTGGCGGCGCAAACCAGCTGGGTGCAAAGCCAGCAACAACGCTTGCGCGTGATGGATGTGCGTTATGCGCAAGGCGCAGCGAATCAGTTTGATTTGGTTGATGCGCAGCGTGATGTGTTGACGGCGCAGCAGTCGCGTGTGCAGGTGTTGCGACAGCTGCTGGGGACTACGGCACAGCTTTACAAAGCATTGGGTGGGGGAGAGGGGTAGCCCCTTTTTTGCGCTGGCGCGAGCATGGGCAAGCTAACGCACACCTTTCGGAAATCGAAGCGACAAGCGAAAAGGGCCTCCCGTAAAAACGAGAAGCCCTTAAAGCGAAGCAAAGCGCAGTTACTTCACGCCGGCAGCAGCCTTCAGCGTTGCTGCCTTGTCGGTACGTTCCCATGTGAACTCCGGCTCTTCACGCCCAAAGTGGCCGTAGGCCGCAGTCTTGCTGTAAATCGGGCGCAGTAAATCAAGCATTTGGATGATGCCTTTGGGGCGCAAGTCAAAGTGTTCGGCCACCAAGGCAGACAACATGTCGTCAGAGATCACGCCCGTACCCGCGGTGTTCACCGTGATGTTCATGGGACGTGCCACGCCAATGGCGTAAGCCACTTGCACTTGGCACTGTGTGGCCAAACCAGCGGCCACGATGTTCTTGGCTACGTAGCGTGCAGCGTAGGCGGCAGAACGGTCCACCTTGGATGGGTCTTTACCAGAGAAAGCGCCACCGCCATGTGGGCATGCGCCACCGTAGGTGTCCACAATGATTTTGCGGCCTGTCAAACCACAGTCGCCTTGTGGGCCGCCGATGACGAAACGGCCCGTGGGGTTGATCAAATACTTGGTGTCTTGCAACCACTCTTTGGGCAACACGGGTTTGATGATTTCTTCGATGATGGCTTCCACGAAGCTGTCTTTCATCTTGGTGGCCGTCTCGCTTTGGTCAGGGCTGTGCTGTGTCGACAACACCACGGTGTCGATGCTGTGCGGCTTGCCGTCCACGTAGCGCATGGTCACTTGGCTTTTCGCGTCGGGGCGCAAGAAAGGCAGGCGGCCGTCTTTGCGCAACTGAGCTTGGCGTTCAACCAAACGGTGGGCGTAATAGATGGGGGCGGGCATCAGCTCTGGCGTTTCGCTACAGGCGTAACCGAACATGAGGCCTTGGTCGCCCGCGCCGATGTTGAGGTGGTCGTCAGACGCGCGGTCCACGCCTTGGGCAATGTCGTTGGATTGTTTGTCGTAACACACCATCACAGCGCAACCTTTGTGGTCGATGCCGAAGTCGGTGTTGTCGTAGCCAATGCGTTTGATGGTGTCGCGCGCGACTTCGATGTAGTCGACGTGCGCGTTGGTGGTGATTTCACCGGCCAACACCACCAAACCGGTGTTGGTCAGGGTCTCGGCTGCCACGCGTGAGAGCGGGTCTTGCTCGAAGATGGCGTCCAAAATCGCATCCGAGATTTGGTCCGCGACTTTGTCTGGGTGACCTTCTGAAACAGATTCAGAGGTGAAAAGGTAATTGCTAGACATGAAAAAAGCTCCTTGTTTTCAATGGGTTGTTCGGCGTTGCCGACCCTGAAAACTTGGAGCCCAGCGAACGCTTTAGCAGTTGCTTGGGCTTCGCCCTCGCTCTCACACCGTGGTGTGTCGTCGCCCTGCAAGTTGTTCTGTAACTCAGCGACAATTGATATTCTAGTGCTTTTATCAAAGTTATTCAAAAGTTCATGTCTTTCGTCACGCGCATCTTCCATTTCCTCGCCCGCATGCCTCTGCCTTGGATGCAGCGGCTTGGCGCTGGCTTGGGTTGGCTGGTGTGGTGGTTGTCGCCTAGTTATCGTCGCAATTTCAAAGCCAATGTGCAGGCCGCCGGTGTGGCTTGGCCTGATGCGCGCCCAGCCGTAGCGGCCATTGGGGCCATGGTGGCCGAGCTGCCTTGGGTGTGGATGCGTCCGCACAGCGCCAAGCTCGAAGGTTTGGTGACCTGGGACGGCGCTGAGCACTTCGAAGCAGCGATGCAAGCCGGCAAGGGCGTCATCATCATGTCGCCGCATTTAGGGTCTTGGGAAATTGGCGCGCAAGCGATTGCCGAAAAGTTTGGCCCTACACACGGTTCGATGGTGGCGCTGTTTCGCCCGGCTCGCAAAGCGTGGCTTGAACCCTTGGTAGCCAATGCCCGCACCCGTCCTTATTTAGATTCCGCCCCGACCTCGCTGGCCGGTGTGCGCACGCTCATCCGCACGCTGCGCAACGGTGGTTACACGGCGATCTTGCCCGACCAAGTGCCGCCAAATGGACAAGGCGTGTGGGCGCCGTTCTTTGGCCGCGATGTCTACACCATGACCTTGCTTGCCAAGCTGGCGCAGCAAACGGGTGCACAGGTCATCATGACTTGGTGCGAGCGCTTGCCCGTAGGCCAAGGCTTTTGCATGCACATGCGGCCCTTTGATGCACCAGAGATGAAAGACGCCCGTGTGTCGCCTGAGCTGGCTGCTGCTGCCGTGAACCGTGGTGTTGAGGCCATGGTGCGCCACGCACCCGGTCAATACCTGTGGGGCTATGCCCGTGACAAACAACCGCGTGCCGAGGGCTAACGATGTTCAGCAAGTTGGGGCTTGGGGTGTTGCGGGCTTTAGGGTATTTGCCTTTGTTGTGGTTGCGTGCGTTAGGCGCTGGCTTAGGCGCTTTGCTGCTGGTGGCCATTCCATCGCGCCGCCGTGTGGTGCAAACCAACTTGCGCGTGTGTTTTCCGCAGTTGAGTGAGGCCGAACGTGATGCGCTCACACGCGAAACCTTTGTGTACTTCGCTCAAGCATGGTTGGACCGCAGTTGGCTGTGGCATCGCAGCGCAGCGTGCATTCAATCGCGCGTGCAGCTCACGGGCGAGGTGGCGGCTTTGTCTGCCGATGTCCCCACGGTGTTGTTTGCGCCGCATTTCATGGGTTTGGATGTGGGGTGGACGGCACTCACGCTCAATTTGCCTTTGCACTTCACCACCATCTTCACGCCGCAGTCAAATGCGACGGTGGATGCCTGGGTGGCCCAAGGTCGTCAGCGCTTTGGCCACGTGCGTTTGTTTCGCCGTGAAGACGGCGTCAAACCCATCGTCAGCGCCTTGCGCCAACACGAGTTGCTGTACTTGTTGCCCGATATGAACTTTGGCCCGAGTGAGTCCATCTTTGTGCCGTTCTTCGGTGAGTCAGCGGCCACGGTGCCCTCGCTGTCGCGCTTTGCAAAGCTAGGCCGTGCGCGTGTGGTGCCGGTCATCACGCGCATGACGGCGTCGGGCTACGAGGTGGTGGTGCATCCTGCTTGGAGCGATTTCCCGACCGACGATGCCCAGGCCGACACCGCCACGATGAACCAACGCTTAGAGGCGTTCATCCACACCATGCCGGCCCAATATTTTTGGGTGCACAAGCGCTTCAAGACACGCCCACCGGGCGCGCCCGAACTCTATTGAGTTTAGGGGTGCATCCACTGGTACAAGGTGGCAGCTACTTCGTCCACGCCTTGCTTTTTCAGTGCTGAGAACAAGCGCACTTCACCACCGCCTGCTTGCAGTTTGGCAATGGACAGAGCTTTCGCACCATCGGTTTTGTTGAGCTTGTCGGACTTGGTGAGCAAGACCAAAAACTTCATACCTTCTGCCACGCGTGGGCGAATCACGTCGAGCAAGATGTCGTCGAGTTCGGTCAAACCGTGGCGTGGGTCACACATCAACACCACCGCACGCAGGTTAGGGCGGGTGAGCAAATAGTTGGCCATCACTTGTTGCCAACGAATCTTGTCTTGCTTGGGCACGGCGGCGTAGCCGTAGCCGGGCAAGTCGGCCAGCACGGCGTCGGTTTTGCCTTGACGGCCCATGGCAAACAAGTTGATGTGTTGTGTGCGACCTGGCGTTTTGGACGCGTAGGCCAAACGTTTTTGCTGGGTCAACACGTTGATGCAGGTGGATTTACCGGCGTTGGAGCGGCCGACAAACGCAATTTCAGGCAGGTCGTAGGCAGGCAGGTGGTGCAGCTGTGCCGCAGTGGTCAAAAACCGTGCGGTGTGCAGCCATCCCATGGCATATTTGGCTTGGTCGGTGGGGCTGAGCAGCTCGAAGGCCGCTTTGGCGGCGGCTCGTTCAGCCTCTTTTTGCGCTTCAAATTCAGCGTTCAAGACCGCGATTTCGGGCACCTCTGGCATGTCAATTGGGGCGGGGGTGTCGTGTGGGTCTGGCTGGTTCATGCAGCATTGTAGAATCACTGCAGTTTTTCGACGTCTTTGAGACCCATTAACCAAAGAACACCTATGAAGCTGATTGCCTCTTTGCTCATCGCTGCCGCCTTGGTAGCCCCCGCCCTTTCTCAAGCTAACGAACCAGCAGCGCCCGCTGCCAAGGTTGATTTGGCCAAAGGTGAAGCCACCTTTACTGCTGTTTGTGCGGCTTGTCACGGTGCAGACGGCAACTCCGGTTCGCCTGCGTACCCTAAGTTGGCTCAGCAACACCCTGACTACTTGGTCAAGCAATTGCAAGAGTTCAAATCGGGCAAACGCGCCAACGCCATCATGAGTGGCATGGCTGCCGCCTTGTCTGACGATGACATGAAGAACGTCGCCGCTTGGGTGGGCTCTAAAGAATCCAAACCCAACTTCGCCAAAGAAAAAGAGTTGGTCGTCTTGGGTGAGCGTATTTTCCGCGGTGGCATTGCTGACCGTCAAATCGCCGCTTGTGCGGGTTGCCACACGCCCAATGGCGCTGGCATCCCCTCGCAATACCCACGTTTGGCTGGCCAACATGCCGATTACGCTGTGGCGCAATTGACGGCCTTCCGCGACGGCATTCGTAAGAACAGCGCCCAAATGACGGGTGTGGCTGCCAAGATGAATGACCGCGAAATCAAAGCGGTGTCTGACTACATCGCAGGTCTGCGTTGATCTGAGTTTGCAAGCGCATCAAATAAAGCTGGCCTGGTGCCAGCTTTTTTTATGCGTGGCAGAAACTTCTTGCATCCACGACTGAACGCGAAAACAATGGCCAATCAACCATGCCATCCAACATCTTGAAGGGGAACGTCCATGCATCGCCACCTATTTAGCCGTACCAGCGATTCTGGTTTTACCCACCCAACGATCGGGGATGTCACGCCGCAGACCTTGTATTTGCAGCGCCGCGACTGGCTCAAGCAAATCGCAGCAGGCGCTGCGGGTGTGTCATTGGCGGCGTGGGGCGCGCGTGAGGCCATGGCGCAGGTGGCGC